>JAGQQC010000120.1 GCA_020426395.1 Planctomycetaceae bacterium | reverse complement strand
ATCTACGAAGCGGTCATTGAACAACGCATGCCTCCCTGGCACGCAGAAGAGGGGGAACATTCTTTTCACAATAATCGCAGTCTTTCCCAAACGGAAATCGAACAAATTGTGAAGTGGGTCAAAGATGGTACACCCGCGGGTAACTTAAAAGACGTTCCTGAAAAGCCTGAATTTGACGCCGACTGGAACATCGGCACCCCGGATCTCGTGTTGGAGATGCCGAAAGCAGAAGAAGTTCCTGCAACCGGAGTCGTCCCCTATCGGTATCAATTGATGGAACTGGAATTTGATGAGGATGTCTGGATCCAGGCTGCGGAAGCGCGACCAGGTACGCCAGAAGTGGTGCATCATATCCTGGCTTACATCAACACACCGAAAAAAGATGGTGACGGAAAGAGCAAAAAGGGCTTCGATTTTTTCGGGCGGGATGGAAGTGTCGGTATTCTCGTCGGTTGGGCACCGGGTGACATGCCGCAGGTCTTTCCGGAAGGATATGCTCGAAAAATTCCCAAAGGTTCTCAAATCGTTTTTGAATTGCATTACACTCCCGATGGGATCGCGCGGACAGACCGATCTTCCATCGCTCTCAAATTCGCGAAAGAGCCTCCAAAACAGGAAATCCGCACCAACTTCATGGCGCAAACCAAACTAAAAATTCCACCGCACGGTTTCCGTCATCAGGACAGTAAATCGTTCACTTTCCAAAAAGAGGCCCGCATCATGAGCCTGATGCCGCATATGCATTGGCGGGGACTGAGTGCGGAATATGTGTTGGAATTTCCGGATGGGAAGAAAAAAGAAATTTTGTCGGTTCCCTATTACGACTTCAACTGGCAAAGCATTTACCGTTATCAAAATCCGATTGAAGTTCCCCCCGAAACCAAGCTGACAGTTATCGGTACCTGGGACAACACCGCCGACAACCCGAACAATCCCGATCCATCCAAGACCGTCCGCTGGGGCCAACAGACCTGGGAAGAAATGCTCGCCGGTTGGGTAGACTATGTGTATGTCGAACCAGAGTCAGTAGAGACGTCTGCGCTGGAACAGCCTGAAAAATAATTTGAGATTTTCGGGTTAGCCCAGACAATCTCAAATACGTTTTCTGAATTACTCATTCGGCAAATGCGTTTTGATCCAGTCAACGGCATAGGGAACATAATCAACCGGCAGTTTATGTCCCGAATCGAACAACATCATCTGGTGATGTTGTTCGGTCATTAACGCCATCAAGGCCTTCGCATTCGCTTCCGGACAGAGGGGGTCGGTTTTCCCCATGAGCATCAAAAAGGGGCGATCTTTGAGCGCCGGGACAAAACTTTCCGGGGCTATAAAAGTCACACCATAGGCACTCGATTTCGGGACGACGCAACAGACGGTCGCTTTAATTCGCTGATCAGCCCCGGTCAGCATGAAGGAATGAGTTCCCCCCATGCTGTAACCAACGAGACCGATTCGTTCGGCGTCGAGTTCCTCCCGCTGGGTAAGATAATCGAGTGCCCGGCGATAATCACGAACCGTTTGTACGTAGATTTCCTGCAATTCAAAATAATTCAGCCGCGGCTCTCCCTCGGTAGGATTATAGACATTCACGGGCGAATAATCATTTACCGCAATCCGGTCTCCGTGTGCCTGAGCATCCATCGCAAAGACAGCATAGCCCGCTTCCAGTAATCCCTTCCGTACTTGTCCCCCGCTTAAATAGCCTCCATCTTTCCACCAGCTCTCTTTGGAACCGGACCAACCATGGAGCAGTAATACCAATGGAAGTTGCTTATCCACCTTTGCCGGCATTTCGAGATAAGCAGAACACCAGAAACCCTGCGTCCCACGAAACACGACCTTTTCTTTGATCGTGCCTGATTCGTCCTCTTCCTGCCGGGCGACAATTCGGGCATCGAGTGGTATTTTTGAATTATATTCGAGGAATTCGAGGCAAAGCTCATGCACTTCCGGAGTGGGTAATGACAACGTCACTTCATCATCGGCACAGAGAGGATTGCATACCGTCCCGATAATCACCAGAATAAGGAACGCGATACCCAAACCGTAATAATGTTTCGACTTAACAATCGGAGTGAACATACAGACTTCAATCTTTTTACCAGTATTTGAGCATGAGATAAGACAGATCGTTTTGTGAGCCTGCCCGGGGAATGAAAAATCCCTAATCTATCCTACAAGGACAAACGGACCTGATGCTACAGTTGAAGGAACTTACCAAAACATTTACTCGTCCGGGGGAGGCCGATCTGGTCGCCGTCAATCGGCTCTCGTTTGAAGTCGGGGCAGGAGAAGTGTACGGCTTACTTGGTCCGAACGGGGCAGGGAAGACAACCACACTCCGCATGGTACTGGGGCTTTTGCAACCCACTTCTGGCGACGCCATTGTCGAGGGGTATTCCGCAACGAGCCAGCCAGAAGCAGTCAAGCGACAGATTGGGCTCGTCTCCGCCAGTGCCGGGCTTTACCAGTGGCTGACACCACGCGAAATGCTCTATTTCTTCGCCGATCTGTATTCGATCCCCGTCGCGAAAACAGACGCGAGGTTACAGGAATTGACGGAACTTCTCGATTTAAGTCGGTTTCTCGATCAACGCAGTTCCACCTTGAGCACCGGCCAGAAACAACGAGTGAATCTCGCCCGGGCGTTGATTCATGACCCACCTGTTATGCTGTTGGACGAACCGACACGGGGGCTTGATATCGTCGGCACCAAAGTGATTTTCGATTATGTGGGCCACCTTCGCGATATGGGTAAGACCGTGATTGTATGCACCCATCGCCTGGATGAAGCGGAACGCATTTGTGACCGGTTCGGACTGTTGTATTATGGGCACCTGAAATACGAAGGGAATATTGAGGACTTGCGTCACGAAACGGGCGAATCCTCTCTGGTCGATATGTTCCTCAAACTGATGCAGGAGAAGCAACCGATTTCTTCCTGACGATGACGAAACGGACTCAGTCATATAGAATAGCGGGCGTCGTGAGTGACCCTGCTCATGATTTAACCAGTAGCACGACGGAGTGAATGACAATGACATCCAGAACTTGGACAACGGTTTGGCTACTGATCATCATCATGCCTCTGCTCTTAAGCGGTTGTACGCCTGGAGAATCTGCCGACAAAGCCGACGGGAAAACTCTTCATCTCCCGATGGTCACCAATGGACCAAAAACACTCGATCCGGTGCAGGGAAGTACGCATTACGAGAATGTCGCCGCGTCTCAGGTTTACGAAACGTTATTGCAATACAAATACCTGGTACGTCCCTACGAACTGGAACCGCTGCTACTCACGGAAATGCCGACCGTTTCCGAAGATGGCCTCGAATATCGTTTCAAATTAAAAGAGGGAGTTCATTTCCATGATGACCCCTGTTTTTCGGGCGGGAAGGGGAGAGAAATCAAAGCCGAGGATGTCATTTATTCCTGGAAACGGATGGCAGACCAAACCCAGAACCCCAAAAGCTGGTGGCTATTTGAAAAGACCATCGTTGGGTTTGATGAATATCACGAAGAACAAAAGGCTCGAACCGACCAAGATCTCCCCTTTGAATACGACAAGCCCGTCGAAGGATTAGAGATTCTGAGCGATTACGAATTCAAGGTCAAATTGACAGAGCCCGTCACCCGTTTTCTGTGGGTTCTGGCGATGTTCCAGACCGCTGTCGTCCCACGGGAAGCGGTCGAAATGTACGGAGATCGATTTGCACGACATCCCGTGGGCACAGGTCCCTTCACTTTGAGTGAAGATGAATGGCTCATTAACCAGGGAATGACTTTCCGTAAAAACCTGAATTACCATAAATGTTTTTATCCCGAGGAGCATATGCCGGAGGATGAAGAACTGGGCCTGACAAAAGCGGCGGGAACCCCGCTTCCCATCGCCGATACACTCAAGATCTCCTTCTTTGTAGAACCTCAACCGATGTGGTTAAAGTTCCAGGCGGGGCAACTTGATTTCACCACCGTACCCGCAGAGTATTTCAAACGCGCATATTACAAACGGAATAAGCAACTACGACCTGAGTGGAAAGAAGCGGGAGCAACTTCTGAACCTGTTCCTCTGCTTGATTTCATCTTCATCGGGTTCAATATGGAAGATGAATTGGTGGGAGGGTACACCCCGGAGAAGAAAGCGCTCCGACAGGCAATCAGTCTGGCAATTGATCACGAAGAAATGAACAAAAGCTTCTACGAAGGAATCAATCAGGTTTATGACGGACCGATTCCTCCCGGACTGGCCGGGTATCCTGAAAATGGCCGGGCCCCCCATAGCTATCGAGGGCGTGATGTCAGTCGAGCACGGGCCAAATTAGCGGAGGCGGGGTACCCGAATGGTGAGGGTTTGCCACCGATTGACTATTACACCATGCGGTCTGGAGTTAATCAGGAGGTTTTTGAAATGCTTTCCCGACAACTCAAAGAAATCGGGATCGAACTGAAAATGAACCTGGTTGATTTCGGAACCTTGATCACTAACGTAAATAACAAAAAAGCGGCCATGTTCAGTTTCGCCTGGGGATCCGACTATCCCGATGGAGAGAACAACCTTGCTCTATTTTATGGTCCGTACGAGTCACCGGGCTCCAACCATTACAATTATAAAAATGCCGAGTATGACAAACTGTATGAAAAAATCCGGTCGATGCCTCCCTCACCCGAGCGAGATGTCATTTACGTTCAGATGCGGGACATGCTCTTAGAAGATGTCCCCTATATTGGCTCCATGGCTCGAACCCGGTTTTATTTAATCAATCCCAAATTAAAGAACATCAAGGCAGCTGAGGTCTTCAGTAACTGGTACAAATACCTCGATATTGATCCGAATGCCCCTCCACTTTCGATCGATTAAGATCCACGATTTCAGGAATCGCATCGGACTATTCTTTTCTCACGAACATATCAATCCCAAGGATACGGATTCTCATGTGGAGTTATGTTATACGGCGAATTTTGTACAACATCCCCGTCTATCTGGCAGTGGTGCTGTTCGTAATGCTCGCCTTGAGAGTAAACGATCCGGTCGTGAACTATCTGGGAAAAAACGCTTCCCAAGATCAAATCGAAAACCAGAAAAAAATCATGGGACTGGATCGACCATTCCACCAACAGTATTTCAGTTTTCTGAAAGAGCTCGTCACTTTCCAATTTGACAGCGACAGTTGGGATCAAAAGGGAGTAAAGGTCAAAAAAATACTGGTCGATTCGATCATTCCCAGTCTCTCCATCACGATTCCCTCCTTGATAATCACAACGCTGATTTCGTTGTGCATTGGGCTTTTCTGCGCTAATTTCCGTGGGAGGTGGCCCGACCGGATGGTCGCGATTTCAGCGGTGTTGGGAATGAGTATCAGCTTGCTCGTTTATACGATCTTCGGACAATATTTTGGCGCTTACAAATTTATGAAAGCAACCGGCTGGGATCTGTTCGCCATTGAAGGCTATTTCGGCGGTCCCCAGAACTGGGTTTACTATTGCCTGCTGCCGGTGATCATCAGCTCGATCGTTGCTTTAGGATATGACGCCCGTTTTTACCGGGCAGTGATGGTTGAAGAGACCAACCGGGATTACATCACCACGGCCCGCGCAAAAGGGGCCTCACGGATGCGAGTCATGTTTGGTCACCTGCTGAAAAACGCGATGATTCCGATCACCACCCACATCGCGGCGACAATTCCTTTTTTAATCACGGGTTCATTGGTGATTGAAAAATTCTTCAATATCCCAGGCATGGGGCGGGCATTGATCACGGCTGTCGAAATCAACGACTTTCCTGTGGTTCAAACATTCACCGCCGTGCTGGCGGCGGTCTATATTTTGACGAATATTCTCACCGATGTCGTTTATGCCTGGCTCGATCCACGAATTCGATTGACGTAGCTCGCACTTTACATGCCCCATCCTAAATCCTGTTTCACTTCACCCGTTAATATTCGTTGGATCACCTGATGGAACTCCATAAAACCCGATTCTGGAGACACCTTGTCAAAGACAAATTCGCGATTGTCGCGTTTATTGTGATCGGCTTTTATTTCATTATTGCCATTCTGGTCTTCGTTGCAAAACAGGACTTGAAAACCCTCTGCACATTGAGGGTCGGGCCTCAAAATGCCCCCGGTTTTGTAGAACCCACACCTGAACAACGAATCGACTTCGCCGAATTCTACTTAGAAGAAATTGATGGAGCGTTAAAGAAATCGGATGCCACTACCGCATTGGCTCAAATTAATATCGTGAATCTGCCTGCCGCCAATCTCCCCATCGAAGAGATGCGGGACCGGGTCAAGCAGGCTTTTGCAACTTTTGATGAATTAATCAAAGCGGAGGCCAACGAAGTCGATCTTGCCTTGCTGGGCAAGTTGGAAGTCCAAGTCGATGAACTGTACCAACAACCCACAGGTTTCAGTGCTTTTGTTCGCAACTTTCTGCTTTGTTGTGGCA
This sequence comes from Planctomycetaceae bacterium, assembly GCA_020426395.1. Taxonomy (GTDB): domain Bacteria; phylum Planctomycetota; class Planctomycetia; order Planctomycetales; family Planctomycetaceae; genus Polystyrenella. Next base: position 4,682 of record JAGQQC010000120.1, on the reverse strand, counting down.
CAGACCGACTCGGGAGATCAATTCTACTAAGAGCAATGTTCTCCGTATTGGTGGCCATTCAAATTGGTTTCGTAACGGCACTCGTTTCAGTTTTTGTCGGAACACTCTTAGGGACTACGGCGGGATTATATGGTGGAATTTTCGACCATGTCGTGATCTGGCTTTATACCACGTTTTCCTCAATCCCCAGCATCGTGCTACTGGTTTTGTTGGCGTATATGTTTAAGGGATCGCGTTTTGAAAATACACTGCTTCCCGTTTACGTCGCCTTCTGTGCCACTTACTGGATTGGCGTTTGCCGTGTAGTACGTGGGGAGACCATCAAAATCCGCGACCTGGAATATGTCCAGGTCACACGTGTGCTCGGGTTCAACAGATATTACACATTATGGCGTCATATCTGGCCGAACGTCTCCCATCTGATGCTGATCAATTTTTCGCTGCTCTTCATCGGAGCGATCAAGTCGGAAGTTATCCTCAGTTTCCTGGGACTGGGGGTAAAAGAAGTCCCCAGTTGGGGTATTATGATCAGCCAATCCGGCCCGGAAGTCATCAATGGTTTCTTCTGGCAAATCGGGACGGCAACAGCCTTTATGTTCTTTTTAGTGATCGCGTTCAATATCGTCTCCGATTTCCTGCAGGACGTTTTTGACCCGAAACATCTTTGAAAACCAGCCCAAATGTCCCAGTCGAGATAAAGAACCGGCATTTTCCCGGTTTTTCTCCCCTCAGCCTGACTCCTGTTTGCTACAATTAATGATGGGTAAGGTAGTTACAGCAAGTGACCATCAAGGGGGTTAATTCCATACTCCCGTCACTCCGACCTGACTCTTACAGCCCTGAATTAGCACTGTCCTGAAAACTTCCTTTGGGGACGATTTCTATGCCACAAGCCATTGTCAATCCTGAAGAGCTTCGTCGGTTCGCCCAGCTATTGAAGAAATTCAATACCGAGCTGACGAATCAGGCCTCAATGATCAATAATCAACTGGAAAGCCTCAGTAACACCTGGCGCGACCAGGAAAATCGCAAATTCGCCGATGAGTTTCAGGGGCACCTGAAAATTCTCGCCCGGTTCATCGAAAACAACGAAGAACACATCCCGTATCTGCTGCGTAAAGCCGAGCGGATTGAGGACTATCTGCAACAGCGATAACCGGCTGCATTCCAATCGTTTTTAATCCATCCTGCTCGCGAAAGGACAGGAGAACATGGCGACGAATGCCAAGGTTCACTCTTTCGAAGCCATCCGGCATTTTCATGGAGCCCTGGTCGTCTTCGGAGAAGAAGCGGCAGGATCGTTGAGTACGTTGCACCAGGAAATTATCCGGGTCATGGAATGGCTCACACACGATCAACCTGCCCACTGGCGGAAGCAGGTTCAGAAAGGATTCGAAGAAGTCGCCGCCGCCCGGGCCGCACTCGCACGAGCCAAGATGAAAAACTTCGACGGGAATCCGCCCTCCTGTATCGAAGAGAAAAAGGCCCTGCAAAAAGCCAAACAAGCTCTCGACCATGCCCAGCGGCAAATTGAGGTTGTCCGTCACTGGGGAGTGAAGATGCAGCAGGAAAGCGACGAATATCGGGGACGACTCGGGGCGCTGGAAACGATGGTCAGCCTCGAAATCCCCCGGATGCTGACTCTGCTTGAGAACATGGTGAATGCACTGGAATCGTACGTTGCCGTACGAACGGTAGAAACCAATCGAATCGCCGCCCAGGATGAACAATCCCGTCAACAGCGTGCCGTGGGCAATCAGCAAACGCACTCTCAAGCCGAACCCATTCAATCAGAGGTCGCTTCGAATACCGACGAGGAACCGCAGCCAACTCCACCGGAGGGCCAGCCATGAAGGGGAACAATTTCAGCGGCGCGATCGGTCGTATGAATGAAGCGATGGAAGATCTGCTCAACGTTTGGCAGGAAACCAAACTGTACTGGAACGATCATAACAGCCATCTATTCGAAGAAAACTACCTGAAACCACTCTACAACGCGACACGACAGGCAGTCGAATCGACTCGCATGATCAGTGACACTACCCGGAAAGCGGTTCAGGAGTGCACCCGCGGCCCTTTCGATATCGAATAACCTGAGTACACTGCTCTATTTACACACAATTCCCAGACCTGTGTCCCAGGGGCAGTCCATCTTGACACAAACCTGAAAGCAAAATAAATTCTGCCCCGAATTCTCTCAAGAATGGATTTCTGAAGGCTCACCCAGTTATTTCTACTGCCCCCGGCAGTACAATCGGCCCCCGCGTTCAGGCGTTCAGAAATCAACTCTCTGTTTAATCCAACCACCGAGATTTGCCCTTAAATAAGGCGTTCTCCGTAATAGAACCGTACGAATGGAGTCGTCGATGGCCGCTGCGCCTTTACAGAACAATCCTGTTCCGTTCATTGACCTTGTGGCACAATACGAGCCACTGGCTGAAGAGACCCTGGCGGCAGTCCATCGGGTCTTTTCCGAGCAGAAATTTATTTTGGGCGAAGAAGTCTCTGATCTGGAACAGGAAATTGCAGAATACTGCACTGCTCCTGAAGCAATTGGTTGTTCTTCAGGAACAGATGCGTTGATCCTGGCTTTAATGGCCCTGAACATCGGCCCTGGTGATGAAGTCATTACCAGCCCGTTTACGTTCTTTGCCACGGGAAGCTCCATCCATCGTGTGGGTGCCAAACCGGTCTTCGTGGACATTGATCCCGTCTCGTACAACATCGATCCCGACAAAATCGAAGCCGCCATCACACCGAATACAAAGGCCATCATGCCGGTCCACATTTTCGGTCAGTGTGCCGAGATGGACCGTATCAACAAGATCGCTGATCGCCATAATCTGTTCATTGTGGAAGACGCCGCACAGGCCATCGGCGCAGAGTATCGCGGTCGTCGTGCTGGAACCCTGGGAGACATTGGTTGCTTCAGCTTTTTCCCCACCAAAAATCTGGGAGGGGCCGGTGATGGCGGAATGCTGACTACCTGCAGTTCCGAACTGGCTACTCGCTTAAAACAACTTCGAGTCCATGGACAAACATCGGTTTACTATCACCAGGAAGTCGGTCTGAATGCGAGGTTGGACTCCTTACAGGCCGCCATCTTGCGAGTCAAATTAAAATCACTCGATAGCTGGACTGAAGCACGCCAACAAAATGCGGCCTGCTACGAAGAGTTGTTTCAGCATTATGACCTTAACGATATTGTGGTAATCCCTGAATCAAATTCCCAAGATCGGCATGTCTACAATCAGTATACAGTGCGGGTTCTGGAGGGTCGCCGGGACGAAATCCTGCAATCTCTTCGAGATCAACAGATCGGGGCCGCTGTGTACTATCCGGTTCCACTCCACCTGCAACCTTGCTTCAGCTACCTTGAGTATCAGAAGGGGGACCTGCCTGAGAGCGAGCGAGCGTCCGCTGAGGTCTTGTCGCTTCCGATCTACGCAGAACTCGTCTCGTCCCAACTGGAAACCGTTGTTCGCGGCATCTCCGAAGCAATCGCCCCCGGCAGCACGGAAGGAATTGCCCGGTTGTATAAGGATGACCAACAACAGCAACGAGCGGCCTGATTATTGACAATTGACTGTTGCAAATCATCAAGGAGTCAGTCTTTGGACTGACTCCTTTTTTGTTGGCAAAGAACCGCGTACTCCGCATTCAGATGTTATAATTCCAAAAAGAATGTCATACCTTTATGATGGACCTGGCTGATGCGATTTTCGGACTACATCATCACCTTGCTTTACTTCTCACTCAGTATCGCCCTCGCATTCCTGGTCACAATCCTGGATCAGCCTCGTTTTCAATTGGGTCTTACCACGTTCGGATTCAGTTTTGTCTTCTCGCTCATCGGAAACTTGGCGAATCGCCTCGCTTTGGCGAAATGGTTACCCATTTTAGGGTTCTTTTTCGCAATCATCCTCCAGGCCCCGCAGTTCAACAAGATTCAACATGAACTCGCGGTGTTCAAGATCGTCGCGGCCCTGTGTCTGAACCTGACGACTTCGCTCCTGATATTCCGAGTGGCCATCAAAGGATTTAACAACTTCATTCCCCAGAGAAAAGAGGCGAAACCGATTTCCTTGATTCGAATCCTGTCCATCACGACGGGAATCGTTGCCGTCACTGTGGGCACCGCTCTTTATCAGGTAGAATTAGCTGTTCGATTCGCCCTGATTGTCGCCGGGGTACTCAGTTGGTTAATTATGCTGTATCACTTCACCTTCATGCACATCCTGCACTCATCACCCGTAGTAGCAGTGGATGATCTAGAGCGCATCACATTTTACCCTAGCGCCATCGAGGCAACGTAGTTAAACTAGTGAGACTCATTTCAAAAAGGAGTTTCACATGCCGATTTATTCCAGAGAACGTCGATTAGAAATTCTTCAGGAGGTCGAACGGGGAGAGGAGACTCGCAAGATTGCCCTGAAGTTTGATTGCAGTGAATCGTGGGTCAGGCGGGTCAAGCAGGAGTTCCGCGAACAGGGAAAAACAGGACCTGCTCAAACCAGAAAACGAACACCCAAATGGCATGCAATTGCCGATCAAATTCAGCACGCCGTGAAACGTAAACCGGATATCACCTTGCAGGAACTCAAGGATCAACTCGGTACGGAACTCACTCGACAGACACTCTGTCGTGCACTGCACGAGTTGAAACTGACGCTTAAAAAAAA
>JAGQQC010000011.1 GCA_020426395.1 Planctomycetaceae bacterium | reverse complement strand
CCTCTGCAGGTTCTTCTGACGCAGGTGCCTCTCCCGTCGAACCTGCTTCCAATTCTTCGTCGGAAAGAGCTATCGGTTCAGGAACGGCTTCTTCAAGTCCCGATGGCTCGATTAATCCACTATTGGAAGGGGTCGGAAATACTTCTTCAGGTGGAGTAAGCGGGCTAGTCGTTTGATCTGATTTCTCTTTCTCTTCAGGAGCGGAACCCATTTCGAGTCTCTGAACCATCGTCAGTGGAAAACTGATTGTCTGACCTGTCGCGACGGTCCAGTTCACCTGATAGTCCGTCACTCCGGCTAATTGGCCTTCCAATTCTCGGCCATCTTTCAAAAACAACGTTCCCTGAGTACTCACAAACTCGGTAAGTGCTCCAGTCGGAGAAGATTGGGGAGCAAGGTTTTGATCGGTCGTTAATTCAGTCGGTTCCGCAAAGCTAATTTGCCCCGATAGGGCTCCCCAATTGAGAACAACGCACAATAGCAGCAACCACCTCCGTCCACGCAAGAGCGGACTGAAGTGCCTGCAAAATGATTGATCATGCGTCGGAACAGATCGCATTAGACATCCTTGTCAGAGGGAATCCCGTCACTTGAAAACAATGACGGCGAAGCGATCACCGTAGAATCCTTTCCCGGTTATCACTTCGAATTCCAGAATTTTGAGCGGGATTCTAGGTTGAACATAAGATCTGAACAATGCGAATTTTACGATTAGAACCGTTAGATCAGGCCACAATTGACCAGGACTTTTAATCTGACGCCAGATATTGCGGTTTGTTTCGCTCTGCGCACCTAAACTTGAGAGGGCATTTTCAGGGAGAACTGTTTCCGCAGGCTTGGTGAAATGGTACAGTAACCGAATCATTTCCTCTCCCCTCAACGGAACATTTATACAGATGGATATGCCCAGCTAAACTTTCTGCGGACATTTCCAATCTTCAGCCCCTGGCAAACGGACCGGCTCCCACCTGGTGCTGTACTGATCGAGAACTATCTGTGCGATCCCCCAAAAACGGCCAATCAGACTCTGCATATGCTCGATTAGTCATTGAGCGGGATCAGGGTCCGCCCATTCTTAAGGATGTGAACCGGGCGACAACCTTGATTGGCTCTGCTCCTGGCTGCAACATCCAATTGATTTCCACGATCGTCGCGCCCGCCCATGCGGTCATCACTCGTGAACGTGATCAATTTCGCCTGCGTGATTTGCGCACGATCAACGGAACTGCCGTTAACGGGGAAAAGACCGAACTGACCACCCTGAACGATGGAGACACCATCCGGATTGGGGGGATTCCACTACGGTTTGAGACGAATTTGTACCAATCGTCTCTGTCTGAACAGGCCGATACTCAGTTGTTAATGGCTCTGCATCATGAGCCAAGTGCCGCGACGAACATCAGCCACGATTACACCGTTGATGAAGCTGACCGCCTGCGACGCGGTTCCGCTTTCGCCAGACTTAAGTTTACGCATAGCTCGGGAAGTGTCGGCTATAAGGATATCTTGCGAAATTCAACGCTGATTGGATCGGCTCCGGGGTCCAACATCCAATTGGTCGCAGAAGATATTGCTCCTGCCCATGCCTTGTTCACACTGGAATCGGATCAGCTTGTTCTCCGTGACCTGCGGACGAAGGTGGGAACTCGGCTGAACGGACGGCGCATCGAAGTCCATGAATTAAAAAATAACGACCGCATCGAAATTGGGAATTTTCTCTTTACGCTGGAAACAAACCTTTCAGAAAAAACGGAAGACGTCAATTCTCTGACCGATACGCAGTACACGCTGCCCGCGATTTCACCAGTAAGTGAGCTACCCGGTACCGAACCCGACATTCCCCTGATCAACTCTCCTGTAGAAAAGCAACGTCCTTCGGAACTGGAACAGACACAGGAAATAAAACTTCCCTCTGCAGAAAAAAACTCTCCCAGCAAAAACGTCATTGCAGACCAACTGCGGCGTAATCAACTCGAACAGTTATTGCACGATATTCATCGTCGCGAAGAACGCTGCCAGGAGCAGGAAGAGAACCTCAATAACCGTAAAACAGAAATCGAACGTCGTGAGCAGGAACTGAATGCGAGAACCGCAGAACTCGACTCGGCTGAATCTCGCCTATTGAAAACGGCTCAGGACTTCCGCTTACAATACGACGAGTTTCAGGAACGGAATACGACTCGAGACCAACTGGACGAACAAAGCCGGTCGCTGGAAGAACTGGAAGCGTCACTCATCGCACGCCAAACCGCCCAGGATTTGAAACAGGTCGAGTTAAACGAGCACGAAACAAAAATTCTCCACGAAAAAGAGCAACTGGAACAGGCTCACGCCGAAATCCACGAAAAGCAAGAAGAACTTCAATACCAGTTATCGGAGCTACAAAAACAGACCGACCTGATCAACACCCGCAAAGATGAAATTGTCGCCCGGGTGCAGAAGCTGGAATCGAACGAGGCTATTCTGGAAACGGCCCAGCAACAACTGGAAGAAGCCAAACAGAAGTTAGCTGAGCGACAACAGTCGGTAGAACAACTTCAAAATGAACTGGAAGAACAACAAGCCCGTTTTCAAGCAGAGCTGACGGAGAACGAGCAGAAACAATCGGCCCAATCGAGTGAAATTGAAATTCTCACGGCTGATTTGAGTGACCAACAAACAAAAATCGAGTCACAACGCCAGGAAATTGAAACGCTTTCACAACAAATCGTTGAGCGTAATCAAAAGCTTCTCGAACGGGAAGAAACCCTGCAACAGACTGAAAAACAGTTAACTTCTCAAGAGGAAGAACTGGCTCTTCGTCAATCTGAACTGGAAGAAACGTCCAAGGAATTTCAGGCACGTGAAGAAAACCTGCAAAAGCAAGTTCAAGATCTGGAACAACTAAGAAAACAATACCAGGCAGACCGTCAGAAGTTACAGACCGAACTGGAGCGACTGGAAACTGCGATTGCCAGGCAAAAAGCAGAACAGCAACAGTTCCGGGAACAACATCAGCAACTGGCCAATTGGAAGGAAAACCTTCGTCAGGGACTGGAATCCCTGGAGAAAGGCCGAATTCGGTACTGGAAATTACTACGACTGGACGCGCGCGAAAGTGTAAATGATGTTTCGATTGCCAAGTCTCTGCTGATCCACGGAAAAATCACCCGGTACCAAGCGGAATGGATGATCAATGGTCGCTTCCCGACGTTCAATATCGAGCATTATCAAGTACAGTCACTGCTCGACACCGGTGGAATGGGATGGTTGTACAAGGGGATTGACACTCGCACCAATAAACCTGTCGCCTTGAAATTAATCAACCGTCAATCATTGAGTGATAACTCTCTGCTTACCCGCTTCCAATTAGAGGCAAAAGCGGGTTTAAGAGTGAAGCACCCCAATGTGATCAACACACTTGAATTGGGTGAGAACGAACTATTCGACTATCTGGCGACCGAGCTGATTGAAGGCATCAATCTGAGCGAATACCGTGAGCTGCATGAGAAACTCCCCTGGCAACAAGCCTGTGATTTTGCTCTACAGACCGCGAGAGGGTTGAAGGCGATTCATGATGCCAACATGATTCACCGGGATATTAAACCGTCGAACCTGGTGATTGATGACGGAGGAAACGTCAAGATTCTCGATTTTGGTCTGGCACTCATCAGTGAAGAAGAGGATGAGTTCACGCTCGCCATGATTTACGGGCATGATTGTGTTGGCACCGCCGATTATATTGCTCCCGAACAATCTATCGACAGCTTCCAGGTTGGTCCCCAAGCCGATTTCTACTCGCTCGGTTGTACTCTTTACTTATGGTTGGCGGGCCGAGTCCCGTTCCCGGCGAAACCCATCCGGGAAAAATTGGATGGTCATCGCCATCAAGAACCGACACCCCTGGAAGAGTTAACCGAAGGTATCCCGACGGAAGTCATTGCCATCGTCCGAAAACTGATGGCCAAAGAGCCGACACAGCGATATCAGTCTGCCGACGAAATTAGCGAATTGCTGAGCCCATTTGCCGTTCGTCAACACTGCTGGTTCGATTATCCCGCCATCTTAATGGTGCGGTCCGCTGAAGCCCGAGCGCGCATCCGAATTCAGGCGAAAAGCACGAGCGATGTTACTAACGAACTCCCTGGTTCCACGAATGACATTCGCCGCGAAGAAAAAGCGACGCGAAGCAACCAGTAAGTTCGTGAGACTGGCTTCTCTTAATCCTGGCTTTTCAGTTCCGACGCGAAGGGATTGACGAATTCCTTAACTTCGCTGGCCGCGGTCATTTCCCAGACATGCTGCGTTAAGGGAACTCCGTTAGTACTGGAGATGGACTGCCGCACGCGCACCACTCCGAAGGGAACATCCTCACTCCACCAGGCCATACAGTAATAGCGTCGGACCGGTCCGTTTTCCGATGCACGTAAGACCAACGATGAAGTCGCCCGCATACAACGAAATGCTTCTGGGCGAATCGGCGTATGCAGATAACGATAATCCCGCACTCGATAATAATTCGGCTTCGGACTCCCGGTTAACCAATCGGTTATTCTCTGGCGAGTGAACTCGTCTACATTTTCTGCGAAGCGGAACAGTTCGTTCGCGGGGGCTCCCTGTTCAAACTTCAGTCGATTCAATCGAAGTTTGATCGGTTGCTCCCGATCACTTTCCTCAATCGTTAATTCGACATCCTCAGCTTCTCCAGCGGCAGTCAACTTGATTGTTTGCTGTGTGTGATGTAACCGCTCGCGGGTGAACTCGGCCCACTCGGTTTTTCCAGCCTCGGGCAACGTTTGAATCCAGATCTGACGTTCGAAATTCACCTGTGGAGCAGGATCGCTGTAATCAATGACACCAGCATGACTCATCCACTGGAACAGCCAGGGATGTTGCCAGGGATTTTGTAATGGGTAGAGGGCAGAGAATACCGAGACAATCAACAAAGGCGAAACAACGATCCAGAAGCTTGCCTGCTTAAAAAACCGGTCCGCAGCCGGAATCATGGCAAGAATCCAGAATGGAATCAGCCAGAATGTCCAACGCAATCCGGCGGTCATTCCTCCGTAATTGTAGTTTTCCGTTCGGGAGAGATAGAATAAGAAGAGGAAGACAGTCAATCCAAGCCCAGTCCAGGTAATGTAACGGAAACCGGTGCTCAGTTCTGATTTTTGTTGTCGAGTCAGATACCAACCATAGGGAAACAGTAGAAAGATGGGGGTTAATGAAAAGATTCCATGATGCCCGATCAAACAATGCCACAGATATTGCATGGGCGTATCGGTGCTTTTGTCGATCCCTCCCGGATGAAACCAGTAACTGGGAATTCCCTCATGGACAAACAGATATTTCTCTGTTCCGTAGTACATATAAAAAGGTTTCCAGCCTCCCGTAGAGAGAAAGGTTGCCAGAAAGAACGCACCGAGCGGAATCAAGGCTCCGGGGATATAGAATTTCGCCGTCCGTAGCCAGTCATGCCGGACCAGGAGCAGAAAACTGATCACGCCAAAAAGCGCCGCCGGTAATTCATTCGTGCAGGTAAATGCGGCGAAGAACCCGGCCAGAAAATACAAGCGGGGACGATTCGCCTGTTCGGGCGGGGCATCTAATATTCGCAGGATCGCATATAGCGAAATCAGCAAACTGAATGCCGCAATCGTATGGTTATTGAGCGTCACACAAAACGGAGTCAGTAACGTTCCCATTCCCGCAACAGTCAATAAGAGCAAGCGCGTATAAAAACGAGTCGCGTATTTCTCAAGTAGTAAAGTCCACAATAGAAGCGTGAATAACAGCGGTAGAATATTGACAATCAACAGAATAACGCGCGTCGTTGTTGCGGTCTGCTCTAGCAGCTTTAGCCCGGTCGTCACATTGAGGATACGATAGATACCCGCCACCAGTGTTGGAAACAGGGCTGGTTTGGTTGAATAGAAATGCCCCTCGTGCTTTACCTTATCGATCGTATTCCAGCCGGGCTGCTCAATGATCTCGTCAATTTGGAAAGTCTTGCGTTCAACCAAGGACCAGACCGTGCACCACCGCGAACGGTCATTGCTGCTGGCGAGCGGCTTGGAGGTGAATATCCCCACCAGCGCGACGGCCATCGTGAGGGAAATGATCAACGTATAGACGCTCCAGCGAACCGATTGAGCTGGTTCATTTTCGGAGTGATTGAGGTCCACTGGGGAAGAAGTTTGCATGAGTGGGGAAGTCTTGGCGGGAGGAATGAAAAAGCGGAGGGAGGATTCAGCAAGCCGCGTAGGCCTTACTGTGAATAATGCGTGAAGATGCGATTGTAAAGGTTCGCCAGTGAACAAAAAAGGAGTTCCCACCCCCGCGAAGCTGATTTTCCAGGTTCAAACGGGATCTGTTGAACGCAGATTGCGTCGGGGTCTCCTTTCTGTCATAGTCAAATAAACTTTGTTAAATATCCTGCCGCTTCTCAGTATTAACCGGATCTAAGTATGTCCCGCATTTTCACTCGTCTGTTCCATTTTTTGAATGTGCTTCTTCTGAGCAATGCTTTGCTTAGCAACACATTACCCGGGGCCGAACCGGAGTCCTATCCCTTGAGTGATGATTTGCAGACCTTGGCGAACGATCTGGAGGACCAGGGTTATCAGGAAATCGTGGCGAACATGATTCGGAACGACCTGGAAGAGGAATGGAAACGGGTCGCCACCTCTGATAATTATGTTCGATTTCGTGATCAGCATGGAGGGGCGGATAAGATCAATGAAGATCCCGCTCTAATAGCAGCATACGAACAGCGCAAACAAATTGCCGACCGTTATTTGAAAATGATGGACGATGCCTACGCTGCACTGAATAAACCGACCCAGGTTCTACGAGGAAAGGAACTGGAACAGTTTCTAGCAGAACCACCTGCACTCGCCAACGGAGGCGCCGTTGAAACTAAGTTGGAAGTCAAACCGTATCTTGTAGTAGCAGAATCTGAACTGGGACATGTCTGGCCACAATTTCGCGGACCGACTGGGCAGGGGGAAGTTCTCCGCAATCAGATTCCTCTGAAATGGGACACATCGGAGCATGTTCTCTGGAAACAACAAGTCGGAGGAACAGGGCATAGTTCTCCCATTATCTGGAACGACCAACTATTTCTCACCAGGGCAAGTGAAGATGGTTTGACTCGGGAACTGAACTGCTTTGACGCTCATTCGGGAAAAGAGCTTTGGAGTCGAAAGGTGCCTGAACCAGAATCCACTGAGAAGCTTTATTGGAAAAACTCTTACGCCAGTTCGACCCCAGTCACCGATGGCGAACGAGTGGTAGTCTTCCTGGGAAACAGTGGTCTCACCAGCTTCACCATGCAAGGGGAGCAGGAATGGCACCAACCCTTCAAGCCATTTGAAATCATGCATGGACCGGCAACGAGCCCAATCATTTATCAGGATCTCGTGATTCTGGTACAGGATCAGAATAAAGGCGACTCTTTGTTTGTCGCTTTCAATAAACGAACGGGAGAAGAAGTCTGGCGGCAACCTCGAGAACAAAATCCTGGTTGGGCCAGTCCGACTTTGTTTGAAGTCAACCGAAAAGTTGAGCTTGCCTACAATGGTTCGCACATAGTTCGTGGTTACGACCCGCTCACAGGAAAAGAATTGTGGCAAGTGGCGGGAACCTCTCGTGAAGCGGTTCCTAATTTGATCGCAGGACCAGACGCACTCTACTCAGTCTCTGGGCGAAACGGCCCGATTTTGGCGCTGAGACCTGGAGGAAAAGGGGATGTTACCGAATCTCATCTCCTCTGGAAGAACAAGCGGGGCGGCCCACATGTTCCCTCGCCGGCTTATCATAATGGTCGATTATATATCGCGACGGATACAGGAATTCTGCGATGCCTGGACGCCGCAACGGGGAAATCGATCTGGCAGGAACGGCTTTCGGGAAAGTTTTCAGCGTCTCCTCTCGTTTATGGCGACTTACTTTACTTCACCAATGAAATGGGAAAGACCTACATCATCCAGGCTGGAGACCACTATGACCTCGTTCAGATGAACGACCTGGCCGAATATATGCTCGCCAGCCCGGCAGTGGCCCATAATCGGCTCTACTTCCGTACTCAGACGACGCTGTACTGCATCGGAGATAAATAAGCGGCAGGGAACGCTGACCCTTGACTGGAATGAAGTAGCGGTTTTATCGATTATAACGGTTCCGTTTTGCACAGTAGTCGGTCTCTCCGCTTGGTTGAAGTTCCCTTTCCTGATTACAATGGGCGGTATGAATCAACACGTTACCAAATCGCTCATTCCGTTCAACAAACCGTTTATCGTCGGTAAAGAACTCCACTACATCGCCCAGGCCGTGACGTTGGGACAGATCAGCGGAGATGGTTTTTACACGCGACAATGTTCGCAGTTGTTACAGGAAAGATTTCACATTCCAAGGGTTCTACTAACCCCCTCATGCACCGCTGCTCTTGAAATGGCCGCGATTCTATGTGACCTCAAACCGGGTGACGAAGTCATCCTCCCCTCGTACACGTTTGTCTCCACCGCCAATGCGATTGTTCGAGAAGGGGCTACTCCCGTTTTCGTGGACATTCGACCGGATACGTTGAACATTGATGAAGCTTTAATCGAAGCTGCCATCACACCGCGCACGAAAGCGATTTTCGTTGTGCATTATGGAGGTGTGTCCTGCGAAATGGAGACGATCAACGACATTGCCCGGCGACATCAACTCAAGGTGGTCGAAGATGCCGCCCAGGGAGTGAATGCATTTTATCAAGGACAGCCCCTCGGTTCATTGGGGGACCTGGCGACATACAGTTTTCACGAGACGAAGAATTACATTTCGGGAGAAGGGGGGGCGCTGTGTATTAATGATCCCCAACTCGTTTCCCGCGCCGAAATCATTCGTGATAAAGGAACAAACCGACAGGAATTCTTCCGCGGACACGTTGATAAATACACCTGGGTCGATGTCGGTTCCTCTTATGTGCCGAGTGAAATTGTTTCGGCCTTTCTCTTCGGCCAATTGGAAATGCTGGAGGCAATTTCACAACGGCGAGAAACAATCTACCGGTTCTACGAACAGGGACTGGCCGAGCTGGAAGAGCACGGCTTACTCCGCCGTCCCATCATTCCGGCAGAATGCGTTTCGAACTATCACCTGTTTTACATTCTGGTCAAGGATCAAGAAACCCGTGATAGCTTGATGCAACATTTGAATGAGGCCGGCATCAAGGCGGTGTTTCATTATATCCCACTGCATAATTCACCGTATGGAAAACAAGTCACCACCGGTTCGATTCATCTCCCCATCACTGAAAATCTGAGCGGTCGATTGTTACGCTTGCCAATGTACTACGACATTACCGATTCCGAATTGGAACAGGTCGTAGACACAATTCGACGCTATTTCGACCGTTAATCTGACATTCCCCTAACAGGCCAGCCTCTTTCTGATTGAAATTCTCCGTGAGTATGGACACCTTCTTGTATCAACAGACCAGGATTGCAGACACGTTTGCAGAAGCATTCCCGGTTGTCGGCACCCGGATTCTGATCACGGCGGAGACTCCCTATTGGGCCGAGCAGGCAGGACGCGAAGTGACGGGAAATGCGACCAGTGTGATTGCCTGCGATGTCGAAGCTGCTATTGAGCGACCTCTCTCTCCTGACGAATCGCCGGATGGGCGACCTGGTGTGAGCGTCATGATGTTCGCATTTGATCTTAAATCACTACAAAAGGGAGTCGTCAATCGAATTGGCCAAAACGTACTCACCTGTCCGACGACGGCCTGTTACAACGGGCTCACCGATTTCGATCCCGAGAAAGCTCTCTCTGTCGGTGGACAACTTCGCTATTTCGGAGATGGATACCAAAGTTCCAAGAAACTGGGGAACCGGCGATTCTGGCGCATCCCTGTCATGGAGGGAGAATTTTTGTGCGAAGATGAATTCGGCACCTCTAAAGGGGTTGGAGGAGGAAACCTGATTTTGTGTGGTGAATCCAGTTCCGCGGCGCTACACGCCGCAGAGCAAGCGGTCGAAGCCATCCGCCAGGTTCCAGATGTGATTCTTCCATTTCCGGGGGGCGTTGTCCGGAGCGGAAGCAAAGTCGGTTCACAATACTCGGGACTTAAAGCCAGTACGAATGAAGCGTACTGCCCGACCTTGATTCCCCGCGTGAAAACGGAACTTCCAGAGGGAACGAATAGCGTACTCGAATTGGTACTGGACGGCCTTAGTGAAGCAGCCGTGGCCAAAGGTATGCAGGCAGGACTAAAAGCAGCCGCGGATTGTGAAGGGCTGACATTAATCACCGCAGGAAACTACGGCGGCAAATTGGGGCCTCATCTGTTTCATCTGCGGGAGTTGGTCGCAGGATAGCCTCAATCCATTTTAATTCTGCATAGCCGGTTGAGATTGCAAAAGTTCCTGCTCAAAAGTGGACAGTTTTAACTCACGGGTGATGCTGACCAATCTTTCAATTAACTCCGTGGCTAATTCCGGATTCGGGGAATCCGCAAGTTGTTGCACAAATTGATCGACAATTTGCAGAAATTGACGTCGTTGTCGTTCTGATAATTCGGAGCCTGCCTGACGGAGTATTTCTGGAATCAATCCCTGATACGCTTTGGGTTCCGGATGAGTCGCCACTCCTGCTGCCAGTGCGTCCAGTGACTTTTCCAGTTCATGCTGCCGTAGATAATAATCGCTTAACTTATGGAGCACACGACCATCCTGAGGACTCAACTCACGCGCCCGTTCCAGTGAACTCGCAGCCGTTTCACACATTTGCGCGGACTCGGATTCTCCATACAACGATTTATTAAAACAGTGCAGGGCGGCGATATTTCCCCGATTGAACCATAAAGTCACGTTCTCTTTATCATGCTTCAGCGCTTCATCCAAAATCTCAATCGCCCCAACAGTATCGTAATCGTCCGCTTTCAGAGTCGCCAGTTTAACGTAAGCGGGAAGATGTTCAGGATGCTCTTCGATTGTTTTCTCTAACAAAGCTGCTGCTGCTTCCGTTCGTCTCAAACCGATGAGAGCATCCGCTTTGACGTCCAACAGGTCCGTCCTAAAAGGCGCCATTTTCAGTCCCGCATCTGTCGCCTGATTTGCTTCTTCAAACTGGCTAAGAGTGTATTCCAGTTGCGCCAATTGCAACCAGGCCTCCGGGGTCTCCGGTTGCGCGGTGACATTTTGTCGAGCCTGTTCGCGACGGGCTCCCAACTGTGCCGATTCTTTCAGATAGGCTGCCTGCTGGTCCAACCCTCGATAAAACGAGGCATTGACATCATGGGCAGGAAGAAACGAAATCAAGGTTCCCACTGCCGTCACTATTAACCCCGTGACGAATCGAATTCGATTCCGGGGGAGATTCACTTCTGCGGATACTGGATTCAAACCTTTCCACTCTTCATACAGGTTAACCATTCCCCAACTGGCATACAGCATTAACAACGGAGTTAACCCAATCCGAAATCGCCCAAAGTTATAGAAAATCAAAATCGTAATCACATGGACAAAAATCAAACCTACCGGAAGCAAATGAATTCGCCATTCCCGTCGAACTTGCCAAAGCCCCCCTAATGCAAATCCAAAAATCCAGGCGAAGCGCGGGAGTACGTACAATAGAGGAATAAATGAACGGGTCACCAGAAAGATCTGATTGTCCGGCACTTCGAAATTATTGACGAGATTGTACCCCTTCCAGAATGTGAGCGAGAGAGTTCGAGCGGGGTCCGACAGGATGGTCTGCTTGGCCTGGTCTGACCAGTATCGAGACGATTCTGAGCGGGTCATCTGTTTTCCGGTTTGGCGGGCGGCTTCTTTCCGGAAATCTTCATGCTCAAAATAAGGATTCGGACGAATGAAGGGAGGAGGATTGTAATTCGCTTTAGCATATGGACCGTGCGCCATGTAAAGCACCTCACCTCCCCCCGAGGTCACCAAGACAAATTCGTTTGCGACGAGGTAATTTCGCAAGGTGGCTGGAAAAATCATGAGTCCCATTCCCAAGACTGGAATGACCGCCGCTTTCCAAAAGGGTAACGGAGCGCACTTCGTCCGCTGCACAAAGAGAAATAGTAACACTGGGAGGATCAACAACAGATGATTTTCGCGTACCAACGATACGATTCCAATCACAACACCCGTCAGCCACAACCAGCTTGATTTTTTTGTCTCGATGAAGTTCAAAGTCCCCCATAGCGCACAGGTTGTACAAAGAGGGGATAACCAGGATTTCATGATCATCGCTTCGTGATAAATCAAAGGCCCATAACAGGCGGTTAACAGACCAGCGATGATCGCCGCAGCCGGTTTGATGTTCAATTTCTGTGCGCAACTGTAGATGAGTGGGGCGATGGTCGCCCCGAGTAACATTTGCAGCGCAATCACCATCGTGTCCGAAAAACCGACCGTATAGAGTAGCCCCAGGAAATAAGCATAAAACGGCCCCTGCTCGAACGCCGCTTCCCCAAGGAAGTCCCCTCCAGCAATAGCAATGCCCCAATTGCGATAGTAGGCCTGGTCGGTCAATTGAAGAACGGCGTAGGGAGAATTGAGAAAGAAAAACAGATAGACAATTCGCACTCCCACTGCGATCAAGAAGAGTCGCCAGAACCACGGATCAATTTGCCGTACAGAGGGGGAGGGAGAAGTCATGGAAGGAGAGCTTTGAACGTGAAATTACGAGTGCGAGAACTTCTACTTTAATCAAAGTTGGACTGGCGGTGCTTCTGCCTCATCCGAGCTTCATGGCGACGGATCGCCGTTTCGCATAGGGCGTTGTAACGAATATCCTGAAAACAACTCGCAATTTGTCCTCCTAGAATCAGACCGAAACCTGTAAGAACGGCAATTGGACCAAATTGCGGGGCTGTGAAGCAGAAAATGATACCCACGATTACCGTCAGAACATTAATAACCTTCCACATATAGTACCCATAACCATACTCGTCCACGCCAATATGCTGGTGTATCACTGACTCTCGCAATTCTGCTTCTTTTGTATCCATATTTCACTCTCTATCATTCGATATGCTCAACATTATTTTCAGGAGACGTCTAAGAAAGATGTTTGACGTCAGTCGCGAAACCGTTGAATTGATTATCGACGATCTCAATGCTCGAAGTCTCTGGTCCTAATTGAATGCCAATGCTCTCCTGCATGCCTCTATGGTCGGTTAGTCGGTTGCGGGTAATCTGCAGATTGGAAGTCAGACCCTGCACGTCGATACCGAGCGCCTGTTTCGCTCCGTTATTAAGCAATTCGTTTTCTTCAACCCGGTTGTGATCCCCCGTGAAGCCTGCGCCTCGTTCAGGGCGAAAGAGAATACCATATTCACCACAATTGCTGATTTTGTTTTTCGTGATCAGATTATGCGTATCACGGTGCCCGACAGAAATACCCGATTGTCGGCAGGCATTGATCTCATTTCCTTCTGCCAAACCATACTTCACTCCCCAACAGAAGAAAATCCCGATATTGTTCTCTTCAAGTTTACAATTTCGAATGACGGGGCGCTGTGATCCGGAACCAGGATGCAAACCCAATCCGGCGTGATGATGGGAATGGCAGTTCTCCACAATGACATCGTGGCAAATCTGCCAGGAAAATCCGTCTCCATTAAAATTACGGGATTCGACATTTCGGAAAGTCAGTTGATGACAATCCTGGGCGAAAATATTCCCGCCATAATTCCCGTTTAAGTTGGGGTTATTCTCCTGATTCCCTTCCAGGACTAAATCACAGACTTCAATGTGATGAACGTGGTCGCATTGAATCAGTGAAAAAAGGCTGAGGGCCTTCGGCTTTCCCATTTTCCAGTAATTGCTCCGCAGTGCCCGATCAAGTTTGAACCGGTCACCGGATCGCGCAACGAGCGTGCGTGTTAACACATTTTCGCTGCCATTGTGCGGATTCTGGGTAACCAGACAAACGCCGTCACCAATGTTGAAACCGTGCCCCGGCTTGAAAGTGACTTCCTGATCGAACCAGTCGGAATCCTCAGCAAGCTCCGTCTGTTTGATGTCATTCTTTTTGAAAATCGTGTCCGCACCGGCACCTTTAATTCTCACATGAGAAGGCATCTGGATCCCATTATCAAACAGATACTCGCCAGGCTGAACCTGCACTGTTCCGCCCCCCAACCGAGCAACATAATCGACCGCCGCCTGGATGACTTTGTCGCTCCTACCGGTGAGCTCCCCTTCCTCCTGACCGACAGTCAACGTGAGTCGGTTTTCCCAATCGGGTTCGTGCTTTGCATCGCCAGATGTCGCCCGGGGGTCCGTCACCTCAGGACGCTCCGCCGAATTCCCGGGTCGAATTCCATTGAGCAGACTTGCACCAGCCACTAAAGCGGTCGTTCCCAAAAATGATCTGCGATTTATTCGTGAATCGGACATAGTCATTCTCACCAGTATTGGGAAATAGAAGTTACGGAAGAGCTCTTCATTTTGTCCCTTCGGGAAGGGAATCGCAATGAATTCCCCCACTTAGTCCCGGGAGTTTCAGGGAGTCTCTGAATTTCATCTCCATTTAACAGACGACGCCTTTACAGTGCGAAGTTCAATGTTTCATAATAATACCACAGACTCTCACGAACTCTCCAACCCGAATCCTCGCACTCTTCTCACCCACCTTTTCCACAACGGACTTGAACAATGCCCAGACAGTTTTACCGGATATTGCTTCTGATCGTATTGGCCGGCTTGAGCTTTCGCTCGACCCATGCTGAAGACTGGCCAACGTACATGCACGATAATACCCGTCGAGGCAGTACGACTGAAGAATTGAACTTTCCGTTGGAACTCCACTGGGAAATTAAATCCCCTGCCACTCCCCACATGGCTTGGGATGGACAAAAAGGGCGCGTCCATGAAGGGAAGGTCATGGGAGACCGCGTCCGGTTTGACGACGCATTTCATGTCACTTCCAAAGCGGGACGTGTTTACTACAGTTCGACTGTGGATCACCAGGTGCATTGTGTCGATCAACAATCCGGGAAAGAGGTTTGGAATTTCTTTACCGGAGGCCCCGTCCGTCTCGCTCCAACTTTGTGGCAGGACCTGGCTTTGTTCGGTTCCGATGATGGTTACGTCTATTGCGTGAATGCACTTGATGGAGAACTCAAATGGAAATTCCGTGCAGGCCCGGAGGACTACTGGTTGTTGGGTCGTGGTGAGATGGTTTCACGGTGGCCCGTCCGTACGAGTATCACCGTCACGGAAGAAGGAACCGCTTACTTCGGCGCAGGCTTATTCCCGTATGAAAATGTTTTTCTGTATGCACTCAAGGCAGATTCGGGAGAAATCGTCTGGAAGCGGAACAACATCAGTCAATTCAGTGCAAACCGAAGTGACATCGCCCCGCAAGGATATCTACTAGTTGAAAACGACGTGCTTGTCGTCCCGTCCGGACGTTCATTGCCGGCTGTTTTCAATCGAACAACGGGCGACTTCATGCATAAACGGACCTTCGGTTGGCGCAGTGATGCCGGTGGTGTCATCGGTGGTACTCGCGCACTTCTGGCTGATGGTCAAATTTATGCCGCTGGGCCTCACCACATGCTGGCTATGGACCAACAGACGGGGGACATCGGCTTTGGTTACTTCAAAGGAAAGCAAGTCGCAGTTTCGGATGACCTGGTTTTCGCCCTGCATGAGGGGAAATTGACTTGCCATAACCGGGAGACCTACGCCAAAGCAAGTTTAGAACGACACAAACTTCAACAGGAAATCAACGGTCTGCAACGTAAACTGTGGAGTGCGAAGGGAGAAGAAGCAGACCAGCTTCGCGCCGAAATGGGAGCGATTGAAAACAAAATTGCCGACTCGATGTCCACCGGTGAAAAATGGCAAGTCGAATGTCCACTGGAAGGAGCATTGGTAATCGGTGGGAACGCGGTGATTGCCGGAGGGGAAGGGCAAGTTCAACTGTTTGATCGCTCCACAGGCAAGTTGTTGCAAGAGCATTCCGTCGAAGGGGAAGCCACTGGAATCGCATTAGCGAACGGCTCTCTCTTTATCAGTACGACCACGGGAAACATCTATCACTTTGCGTCGGGCAAAGCTCCCACCCAGGAACCATCTCCGTCAACACTGGCATACAGTGACAATGACGAAAACGGGGACCGATGCCAGCAGGCTGCTGAAGACATTCTAAAAGCAACCGACATTAATACGGGGTTCTGCCTGATCGTGGGAGCTGAAGAAGGACGACTCGCATATGAACTGGCAAAACGTTCCAACCTCAAAATCTATGGCGTGGAACCCGACCCCGCAAAAGTGCGAGAAGCTCGACGCAAATTAAAAGCAGCCGAACTCTACGGTCACCGGGTGGTTATTCATCAGGCGGACCTGGCGGATATTCCTTACTCGAATTACTTCGCGAATCTGATTGTTTCTGAAACCCAACTGATTACAGGCGAACTGTCGGCTGATCCTGAATTGCTCGCACGCCATATAAAACCGATCGGTGGTCAGGTCTGTCTGAAAGAAAACTCAGGGAATTTCGCCAATTGGCTGAAGCAAATGGGCTTGGAAGAAAACGCCACGATTGATGAGAAACAGGGATACGCAGTGTTAACTCGCGGAATCCTCCCCGGAGCGGCGAATTGGTCGCATCAATATGGAAATGCCGGAAATACGGCCAGTACAGAAGACCGCCGTGTCACGGGAGACTTGAGTGTGCTCTGGTACGGTGATCCGGGAGCCCGAAAAATGGTCAACCGGCATGATGCAGCCGTCGGCCCACTCTCGGTGAATGGTCGTCTTATTGTACAGGGTCAGGATACGGTCATGGCCTACGACGCCTATAACGGCATGAAACTTTGGGAACGAGAAAACCCACGTTCTATCCGAACAGGGGTCTTTGGTAACGAAAACCCGGGTAACCTCGTGGCCAGCGATACCAGCATTTTCATTATGGAACGGGAAATCTGCTGGGAACTGGATGCGGCCACCGGAAAGGTTATTCGTGAACATCGAGTCCCCGTGAAAGAAAACCAGGAAAACTATGAATGGGGTTACGTCGCTTACAGTGACGGCACGCTCTTCGGTACAGCATCTATTCGAAAAGAAATCGAAGCGAGAAATCGTCGGCGTGGAAAAGCAACCGTTGACAATACCGATTCGATCTTTGCAATTGATGTGGCTACCGGCGAAGTTCGTTGGAGCTATAAAGGCCATAACATCACGCATCACACCATTGCTCATGGACCGGATCATGTCTTCTTCATCGACAGCCATTTGACTCCGGAACAACGGGCCGAACTACTACGACAAGACAAGTCCCAATTCGAAAATTTAACTCCTGAAGAGCAGGCTAAGGCCGAGAAAGAAATCAAAGAGATCGACGCTCGCCTGGCCGTGGCCATCGACGCTCAATCAGGAGATGTCGCCTGGCAGGTTCCCGTGGATGTCACTGATTGCAGCGACATTGGAACGGGTGGGGGTAAGTTAACGTTGATGCACCAGAACAACGTTCTGATTCTGTGTGGAGCCAACGCGAATGGGCACTACTGGAAACAGTTTATGGAGGGAGAATTTTCCAAGCGGCGACTGGTTGCTCTCTCCGCCATCGACGGCGAAAAGATCTGGGCTCGGGATGCCAACTATCGGCACCGTCCCATCGTGGTCGAAGACCAACTGATCGCTGAGCCCTGGTGTTTCGATCTTTACAGTGGCGAGCAGAAAATGCGTGAAGACCCGATTACGGGGGAATCGGTCCCCTGGAGTATTATGCGTTCCGGTCACCACTGCGGTATGATCACCGCCTGCCCCGACATGCTCATGTTCCGATCCGGATTTACCAGTTTCTATAACTTCAAGGAGGACAGTGGAACCCAACATTTCGCCGGTCATCGAATCGGTTGCTGGGTCAATGCGATTCCGGCCAACGGTCTGGTAATGGTTCCCGAATCGAGTGCCGGTTGTGTCTGTCTTTTCTCACTCGCATCGACCATTACCCTGGAACCTCGTGCTGAACGCTCTCCCTGGACAATCTACAGTCTGGTTGGCGAACATTTGCCGGTGAAACAGATGCACTTAAACCTGGGAGCGCCTGGAGACCGTCGCGATGCCACTGGCACCGTCTGGCTCGGATACCCTCGCCCTCAACCAAGCCGGCAAACGAGCCTCGATTATCAACTTAAATTGGGCGATCAGTTTGTGGAAAATGGTAAGTTCGAGGACCTCAACCCCGAGTTTGTCGAAATAGAAGCCGCCGAACCAAGTTGGTTATATGCTTCCTACGGTTCCGGATTAACAGGTGTTACTTTGCCGTTACTGGGTGAACAGGATGCTCCCCGTAATTACAAATTGAAGTTGCACTTCGCGACTCCTTCAATTTCCGATACGGCCGAAAACATCCAGTTTGATGTGAAGGTCAACGGCGAAGTGGCACTTGAAAATGCGGTGCTCGAACCGACATCGCAGTCAGAATTGATCCACGGCAAGATTATTGAAATTCCTGAAACGAAGATTACCCGGGATATGAAAATTGAGCTCGTCCCACATGCGGCGGATGCTGCCCATCACTTGCGTGTTTCGGCACTCGAAGTCATCGCAGTGGAGAATACAGCCAGTAATGAATAACCTGTGCTCACTCAGGTGATCAAACAAAACAGAGCTCCAAGTAGTAACTTGAAGCTCTGTTTTTTATTTCAACAATGAGAGTGCAACTTCAGCTGTCCGGCTTACTTCAGGGAAATCGCCTGAGCCAATGGTTTTAGCACCTGGCTGATGACGAACTCCTCCATCAGTTCATCTGATTTTTGTTTCAATTCAACTAATGTTTGTTCGTATGTTGCCCCATGATTCAAACTTCCATACTGACGCACAGTAAAGTAGACACTGATCTGCTCCTCGGGAAATTCTCCTCGCCGTACCTGATAGGCACTGGTACGTGTTTCCACCATCAATCTCGCTTGCCGTCGACAGTTCTCTTCTAAACTGAGCGTAAAGGCAGGTTCGTAGTTCAGGATTTTGACATTCGGAATCTCGCGAACTGGATCGAAACTGGCTCCCATTCCGAATGCTTCAGCCACGAGTTCATCGTGATTTCCTCGATAAGAGAAATCAAAGCCGAGAGTAAAATCGAGCGCTTCACAATCCAGCGGGCTGACCGAAAGCATATACGGAATCAGTTCCAGCACAAGCGTATGCTGTTCCATCGCGGTCTCTATCTCGGAGGGATTAATGTAACCGCTGCAAATTCGCCGTCGCTCAATATTGAGCCAGCGTTGATGCCCTTGATCCTTGTCCTCTTCAAGCACAAAGTCGGTCGTTCCCCGTAGTTCATGATCCCGAGTGTAAAAATTGCGCATACTGGGATAAGTTTTCTGAATCCGTTCACAGAATCCGAGAATCGTATCCCGCCCCGCCGGCAATTCCATTTCGGTATTCAGGATCATGTTTGTATAGAAATCGTCTGCAAGTGATCCGTAAGGATGCATGGCTGAGACTTTCTTCTTCAGGTCCAGGAAAGCTAAAATTAAGTTTTCCAGAGTAAACGACAAAATGTATTTATCGGATGAGTACCTTGCCCGTAATAGGCTTCTCCAGTTGAAAACTGGCCATTCAAACAGGCAATGGTCAAGTCCTTCAAGTACAATCCAAAGAGATTGTATAGTTCCCTCTGCGACAGGTCAAAGAGGGTAATTGACAGAGACTTCTTTTAAGCAAAATGTTCACCAAAGCGGCTAAAATACCCCACAAAAAACAGGAGAATCTCAACCATGCTGCAATACGCCGCCTTTTCCACGGAATTAGGTTACTGGGGTTTCGCCGGACAAAACCAAACCATCCATGCAGTCGTCATTGGACACCACGAGGAAGAACAAGCAATTAAGGCATTGCTCAAGAAAACGGGGGAAACCACCTCGTCTAAAATTAAATCGAGCGATTGGTATCCGGAATTACGTGAGCAGTTGCAACAATTTGCAACAGGCGACGTGGTTGATTTCAGTCAGGTCAAAATTTTCTTCCCGGAAAAACTAACCCGATTTCAACGGAAAGTGCTCACGCAGACCCGACGGCTTAAATATGGTCAAACTGCTTCTTACCAGGAACTGGCTGCTCGGGCCGGTCACCCAGGGGCAGCTCGAGCAGTCGGATCGGTCATGTCCCACAATGCCGTCCCAATTCTGATTCCCTGCCACCGAGTATTGGGAGCAGGAGGTAAATTGGGAGGGTTTTCCGCCCCACGGGGTATCGCTTTGAAGAAAGATTTATTGAAATTAGAAGATCCCTCTTGTGCGATTTTGGTATAATAATTCTGCCAGCCTCACTCACTTATACTCACGCACTCACCGAGTATCTGCTCAGCATTTAGTTCAAACATCAACACCTGATACGCGACTCACCCGATTACATCAGGACACTGCGCAAAGGGAAATGTGTGACTGAACAACATTTATGGGCCCCTTGGCGACTTTCCTACATAACGCGGGAAGAAGAACCTAAACCAAAAAGTTCTTCCTGCTTTATCTGCGATCACCTTAAGCAGCCTGCTGAAGAAGACCGGAAGAATCTGGTGCTTCTTCGGGCAGAGCATTGTGTCGTGCTGCTGAATCTGTACCCATACAATAATGGGCACCTCTTAATCGCCCCACGGTCCCACAAAGCGCAACTGACCGAACTCACCGACGAAGAGCATCTGGAGGGCATGCGATTACTCTCGCATCTCACAGAAATCATATCTGAACATATGGATGCCGATGGCTTTAATATTGGTCTCAATCTTGGTAGAGTGGCAGGAGCCGGTTTGCCGGGACACCTGCACTGGCATCTCGTTCCCCGCTGGAATGGGGACACGAACTTCATGCCTGTCATTGCAGACACAAAAGTCATTCCACAGGCATTAGATAGTTTATACGAGTTACTCAGTCAAAATCTGTCAAAGTAACCCGATCAATCATAAAGAGTGAGCAACACCAATTTGATTCTTTCGTAAGTAAATGAAGAATCACAAAATAGTTTGATCTTCGCTTCTCAACCTATTCATACCGCACTCTGGTGCATCCTCATTTATACCCTGCTTTTATACTGGATAATTCATGATACGAACTATTCTTGTTATCAGCTATTTTGTCGTTTGTGTCGGTGCAATCGTCAGCTATGTAAACAGTGCCGACCAATCCCAGATCCCGAATGCGATTTCTGAACACACCACCACCAGCATTGTGGTGATGTTACTGGTTGCCATGTCTGTGGTGGCGGTTGACTTTGGTTATCCCAAAAAACAAGTCTCCACCTTTTCTTCAATCTACTTTGGATTACTCACCGGGTTCCTGCTTTCTTACGTATTGATGCTGGCCCTGCGTCCCGCGTTGGAAAATTCGGATTGGAAAGGAATCGTCACTATCATGGTGACATTAATGCTTTCCTACGCGAGTATATCCCTACTCATGCAAACCCGCGATGACTTCCGGTTTATCGTGCCTTACGTCGAATTTTCACGCGAATTAAAAGGCTCCAGACCCCTCATCATCGACAGTAGTGCCCTGATTGACGGTCGTATTGCCGATGTACTCGAAACGAAAATCATCGATACCCAATTGGTCATTCCCGATTTCATCCTGCATGAAATCCAGAGCATCGCCGACAGTAGCGATAAAGGGCGACGAACCCGGGGCCGGCGTGGACTTGAAATTCTCAGCAGATTACAGAAAGATTCCGAAGTCGATCTGCGGATGATGGAAACGGACAAACACACATTCGATGGTATTCCCGTTGACCAGAAGCTGGTTCTACTCGGAAAAGACTTGGGCGGCCGGATTGTCACCAATGACTACAATTTGAATAAAGTAGCCGGCGTACAGGGAGTGCCGACAATCAATCTGAATGATGTTGCCAACGCGCTCAAACCCCGCTTTCTGCCAGGCGAGCATATCCGCATCAAAGTCATCAAAGATGGTGAATCTCCCGGCCAGGGAGTCGGTTACCTGGATGACGGGACGATGGTGGTCTGTGAAAACTGTAGCGAAAAGAAAGGCCGCGAAGTCGAAATTGCCGTCACCAGCGTACTGCAATCGAGTGCTGGCCGCATGATCTTCGGCAAACCGTACGATGATCGAGACGGAACAGACATCTGATTACATTTTTTCAGCCGTCTGTATTCCCAGTAGGGCAAGTCCTTGTTCAAGTACCCGCACGGTCAAATCACAGAGAAGCAACCGGCTCGCCCTGATAGCGGCATCCGGTTCGTTTTTCACATGACAGTTGCCATAGAAGGTCGTTAAGGCATTGGCTGTTTCAAACAGATAGGCAGTCAGAATGTTGGGGCGATAATCGGCAACGACCGCCTCAATTGTTTCGGCGAATCGGAGCAGTTGTAATCCCAAGGCTCTTTCAGCATCGTGGGTGAAGACGACTTTTGAATCTGACTCTCGCAACGATTCCCGGTTTGTCCCAACTTCACGAAAGATACCGCAGATCCGGGCACAGGCGTATTGAATGTAAGTGGCCGTGTCCCCATTCGTGGCGAGCATTTTTTCCCAGTTGAAAACGTAATCGCTCTCCCGATTGTGCCTCAGGTCGGCATATTTGATCGCCCCGATACCGACAATTTCTGCAACGCTCTGTCTTGTCGATTCGTCCAGTTCAGGATTCGGCTTAGCATCATCACCCACATCCACAATCGTGCGGGCTCTTTGTATTGATTCGTCAATCAAACTTTCCAGCCCAACGGTATCCCCTGACCGGGTTTTGAATGGCTTTTTATCATCCCCCAGAACAGTACCAAAACTGATGTGTCGGAGATCTATTTTATCAAACCCCCACTTCTCCGCCGTTTCAAACAGTAATTTGAAATGCTCACCTTGACGAGCATCGACCACGTATAAAATACAGTCCGCCTTGAGTTCTTCAACCCGATAGCGGATGGTGGCCAAATCGGTTGTCGCGTAGGTAAAAGCCCCATCTGTTTTTTGCACAATAAAGGGAGCTTCGTTCCCTTCATGAAACACACAAACAGCCCCCTGGCTTTCGACGGCAAGCCCCTTTTGCTGTAACTCTTCTACCACGGTTTGGAGAAAAGGTTGAAAATAGCTTTCTCCCAGTACAAGATCGAAATTCACATCGAGTCGCTGATAAACCTCCTCGATCGCAGCAATACACAACGGGAGAAACTGATTCCACAGTTTCAGATTTTCTTCATCACCCCGATGCAGTTTTGCTGTTTCTTCTCGGGCCAGACGGGCAATATCCGGATGAGCATTCGCCTGACTGATCAACTCAGGGGAAGAGGTAACTACAGCCACTTTCTCTTCTGCTGATATTAAGCCTTCTTTAAGAGCGGCAAGGTCATTTTTCAGCTTCCCGACTGCTTTTCGTTGTTGCTTATCCTTGGGATCCGCATTCGCTTCCTGCTCCTGCAATTGAGCGGAGGTCGACTCAATCTTCTTCTGAATGTCCGGAATTTTTTTGACCAGTTCGTGGTATTCCGAAAGTTGGTTGACCAACTTGTACAATCGGGCCAGTTCCTCTACAGAGGCCTGTTGAAACTGATCTTCGTCCAGGAAGTTCTTGTAGCCGAAAATAATCATCCCGAACTGGGTTCCCCAGTCTCCAAGATGATTATCTCCATAGACTTTATGCCCCAGAAAATTAAGTATTCGGCACAGTGTATTCCCAATGACAGTACTCCGCAGATGCCCCACATGCATCGGCTTGGCGACATTCGGAGCGGAATAATCCACAATGATCGTTTTCGGTTCATCGGCACTGGAAATCAACAAGCGATCGTCCTGCTGCATCTCGTTCAGCCGAGCCGTCAACCAGTCGGAATTGAATTTGAAATTGATGAAACCGGGCCCAGCAACCTCCACAGTTTCGCAAATCTCGCCTAACTGAAGCTTCTCCACAAATTCCGTGGCTAACTCGCGCGGATTCTTCCCCAACTTCTTGGCCAGGGGCATGGCAAAATTCGCCTGAAAATCACCAAACTTGGAATCCTGCGCGGGTCGCACCATTTCCAAGTAAGGAGAGGGATCCCCCACATATTCCTGAAACAATGGGCTCAGTTGTTCTCGAATGACAGCCAGAGGATGCATGGAGCCGAGGACTTTCTGTCAAAGCTATCTAATTTAATTGAGATCCGTTTCTTACTAATCCTGAACTCCACACGGTCATATTAACTCGAGGTGGGTCAGACAAAGAGCAAGCTCAAGCACGGATTAGGCAAGGCCAGACGGGCAGAATAGCAGTAGAGAGGATATGTTGAACAGGCTAATCGATTTCTTCCGACTGCCAGTCAACCAGTTTGGCATCCGCCCATAACCCTTCGAGATTGTACATCTCACGCGAATCGCGATTAAACAGGTGCAGAACGATATCACCATAATCATTCAGAACCCAGATGTTGGAATCGCGACCTTCCAGACCAAGGCGATGTCCTCCATGATCCTCCATGGAGCGATCCGCTTCATCAGCGACAGCTCGCATCTGCCGCGGTGTAATTCCCGTACCGATGACAAAGAAATCGACAATCGGAGTCACCGTAGACATATCCAGTACGACGACATCTTTGCACTTATATTCATCTGCAATTCGGGCGCAACGAATGGCATTCTTTCGACTCTCGCGCAGTTGTTCTTCGCGAGAGCGGGGCGCATCGGGCTGACTAATTTCTAATTCTCCAATAGTAATCTGCATTTTTTGACTCTAGAGCGTATCACATTTTCACGTAGCGGTTTCTGGCGGCGCAAAACCACGTTTCCAAGGACTGTTCGTGTACAAAAGCCGTCACACGTAACTTGGACAAGATCCACAGGTGGGAATACTCTCACAAACCAGTCGAATCGGTGTCATGGGAGCCAGCACCACCGCCGGGGTATTGAGTATTAGAATATCAATACTAAAAGCCGGAAGCGATGTTTCTCCCGGCATTTTATACAGGACTGAGCGAACTCTTCGCCGAAAGTCCGCTCAATCCCTGATTTTTAGAGTGATCCCCCGTCCAAAGGGGAGGATCAAAAGATCGTGAGAGCATATTGCACGATAAATCCGGCTGTAATGACCGAAACAATGCTCATCAACTTGATCAAAATGTTCAGGCTGGGACCGCTGGTATCCTTGAATGGATCACCGACGGTATCCCCCACTACAGCGGCTTTATGGGCATCAGTCCCTTTACCACCATGAGCTCCGGTTTCAATGTATTTCTTGGCGTTGTCCCAGGCTCCACCAGAATTCGCCATCATAATGGCAACAGCGAAACCGGAGGTCAAGCCTCCGACTAACATCCCCAGGACACCTCCAACCCCCAGGAACAGTCCGACCAGAATCGGTATGACCAACCCTAGCAGGGCAGGGATCACCATCTCTCGTTGGGCAGCAGCCGTACTGATAGCGACACAGGACGCATAGTCAGGTTCGGCTTCTCCTTCCATGATCCCCTTGATTTCCCGGAACTGACGCCGGACCTCTTCCACCATATCACTGGCGGATCGACCAACCGCTTTCATCGTCAACGAACAAAAGACAAACGTGAGGAGAACTCCAATGAAGACCCCCGAAAGGACCTTGGGATTCATTACGTTCGCATTGTAGAAGCGGACGAAATCAGGCATGGTGGCCTCATTCACTTCGACGGCCTTGTCGGTCTGAATCAATTGTTCCAGATTGAGCGATACCGGTTTGCTGACCTCGGCTGCGTGGAACGCTTTCAGGCCACCATCATCTTCAGTTTTCACCCCTGCCGGGTAGAGTAAGTAAGCTTGCACCGCTCCTTCTTCGCCAATTTTTATCCCGGCGATACCATCACCTATTTTGGTCGCCTCCACCTCAGTCAATGAGGCAGATTGCACAATTGCTGCCTGTTCGCTAACAACCCACTGATCGATTCCAATCCGCACCTGCTCAATATAAGCCGCCAATAGTGCCAAGGCGGTCAACGCGGCCGAACCAATTGCAAAACCTTTACCAATCGCCGCCGTTGTATTGCCGAGGCTATCCAGGGCATCGGTCCGTTCCCGCACATAAGGTTCCTGATTACTCATTTCGGCGTTACCGCCCGCGTTATCTGCAATAGGCCCATAGGCATCGGTCGCCAGGGTAATCCCAAGTGTACTCAGCATGCCCACGGCAGCAATGGAAACCCCGTAGAGGCCCATTGTGACCAGTTTGGGATCCTGAAAATCGAATCCCGTGCAAAAACCAAACGCGAGCAAAATCGCAACACAGACAATAAAGATCGGAGCCCAAACGCTGTACATCCCTTCGGCGACACCAGCAATGATGATCGTTGCGGGGCCGGTTCGGGATTGATCAGCGATTCGTTTCGTCGGGCCGTATTCGGCACTGGTGCTATATTCTGTCCAGCGTCCGATGAGTACACCCGAGGCTAATCCAGTGATAATCGCTCCCCAGACCCCCATCATGGACCAACCACCTGGAAGACCCATCGAATTCTCACTGTCAGACGGAAAGACGAGCATCAAAATGACCAGAAGTGCGGAGG
>JAGQQC010000119.1 GCA_020426395.1 Planctomycetaceae bacterium | reverse complement strand
GGATAGGTCTTGTCATTATCCGTGGAAATGGCAATCGTCAACGGCATGCGGTGGCCTTCATTGTTGTCGTTGTAAACCATCATCAGATGGTTGTTTTGCAACTTGATAATATCCACTGCCGAGTTCGGATTTTTGAACTCCGTGCGTTTGGCGGGGGACCAGGTAAATCCACCATCGCGCGATTCGGAACGGAAGGTGACCCCTTCTTCCCAAGGATCGAACGTGCCTCCCCGTCGGATATAGGCGACGAGGTAATCGTCGTCAATCTGCACAGGCTGAGCCTGCAGGTTACCCACTTCTTCCGAGAAGATACGATTGGTCTCGGTCCACTCTTCTGTTTTAGGATTATAGCGCATGAAGTAGGTGCAGGTATCGAGTGCTGTACCATCGCGATCTTCGCCTGTCTCATGATAAACGGGAAGCAGGTAATCGCCATTGTTCAACACAATCGGAGCTGTCCGGACCATCGTTCCTTCTTCAAAGGAGAGCATGTAGGGATCGGACCAGGTATAAGCACCATCACGGGAAATTTTGTACTTAATGCGAGCGGAGGACCAGGTCGGACCGTAGTTCGTAATGTAGAACAGCCAGACCATACCATCCGGGGCTTGCCAGATCGCTCCATTCCCTTCGGAACGATTCGGCGTATCTGCAATCACTTCCAGGTTTGTCCATTCGTTACTTCCCTTTTTCTTACGAATACCATAAACCTTGGTATCTCCATCGTATTCACCATCTCCTCCATAGAACGCGATGTAGAGATCCCCGTTTCGCAATTCGGTAATCGTCGCGGGATGTTTATAGCTCGCAGGAGCTTCGAGGCCAGTGACGCGTTCGACTTCGATATCATCGTGAGCAAAAACGGGCTGGAGCAGCAGGAGTGCAAGTAGACTGGTCAGACAGATTTTCATCGTGGCGGAACCTTTCCTCGAACGAGTGGAGGAATAGCAGGAGTGAATTTTTTGAATGGAATGTCACTCAAATTTAGCAGCTTTTGCCCCCCAAAATCCAACCGGTTTCACCGGAGAATGGGAGAGATGTGCAAAATAGAACCGTCAAAAAGTCAGGAAATACGGCTCACAAGGGCAAAAATTGCCAATCCACGAGATCAGGCGAGCAAATCATGAACAACCCGACCGGCGACGTCCGTCAGACGGAAATCGCGGCCGGCGTAGCGGTAGGTGAGTTGCTCGTGATGGAGCCCCAGTAGATACAGGATGGTCGCATGCAAGTCATGCATGTGAACTTTGTTGTCCACGGCAATGTGACCGATCTCATCAGTGGCACCGTGGGCATAACCTGCTTTTGTACCGCCCCCCGCTAACCACACGGTGAACCCGCGCGGGTTGTGGTCGCGACCGTCGTTACTTTGCGAGAACGGAGTTCGACCAAATTCTCCTCCCCACCAGACAAGGGTATCTTCCAGGAGTCCCCGTTGATCAAGATCCTCTAACAAAGCGGCAACCGGCTGATCGATCGCTTTTGCATGTTCAGCATGCCGCTGCATTTTGGAATGTTGATCCCATTTGGGATTCCCCGAGGCATCTGAATAACAAACCTGGATATAACGCACGTCCGCTTCGGCCAACTTACGGGCAAGCAAACATTGGCGGCCAAAATCTTCCGACTCTGGATTGTTGATCCCGTACGCCTCGAAGGTCGCCGCCGTTTCGGTTGAGAGATCCATGATCTCGGGAGCGTGCTGCTGCATTCGGTAAGCGAGTTCGTACGAATCGATGGTGGCTTCCAGTCGATCGTTATGAGGATTGCTTTGCTGTTGGGTTTTATTCAGGCTCTGCAGGAAGTCGAATTGTTTTTTCTGAAGTGCGGGGCTGATCTGATGGTTCTCAATGTTCCGGATTTTGGAATCGACTGCTTTCATTCCGGAACGACCGATCACCGTTCCCTGATAAATGGTGGGCAGAAACGCATTCGAATAATTCCGGGGGCCTCCCTGATTAGGAGAAGGATTTAATGTCACAAACCCCGGAACATTTTCATTGAGGCTACCGAGCCCATACGTAATCCAGCTTCCCATAGAGGGACGAACCAACGTGGTCGCTCCGGTATGCAGGAACAAGGTTGAAGGCCCGTGCGCAACCCCTTCAGTTTGCATGGAGTGAATCATGCAGAGCTTATCCACCTGTTTGGCCATATGCGGGAAGAGCTCAGAAACCTGCTGACCACATTCACCATGCTGCTGGAACTTCCAGAGAGGTTGCATCAACTTACGTTTGCTCTGTTTGCCAAACGTATCAAAGCGGACCCCCGTGAAATCGATATCCTGACCGTGATGTTTGATCAATTCCGGTTTGTAATCGAAGGTATCGACATGACTGGGTCCGCCCCCCATAAAGAGGAAAATGACCCGTTTCGCGCGGGCGGGAAACATTGGTTCTCTCGGCGCGAGCGGATTATTGCTCGCGGCGATTACCTCGCGATTGAGCAGCCCCGCCAACGCCAGACTGCCAAATCCACAGGCCGCCTGCGAGAGCCATTCTCGTCTGGTTGTCACTTCGGGATAAGTCATATTTCAAACCTGCGTAAGGTGAATACTCGATCTGCTATTATTCCAGATAAAGAAAGTCGAGGCAACAGAAGAGAGAATGGCAAAGGGAGCTCCATTTTTCGAGTTCATCGTCCAGTTCTGCATCTTCGCCTTCAAAGTGGGCAAGGTAATCGAGAGCCTGTTCCGCTTCTAAATCCGAAGGAGGGCGTCCCAAGGTCTGTTGATAAATCCAGTTAAGACGTTCGTCCTCTGTCGAGAGATCCTGTGATAAGACCCGCTTGGCTGTCAATTCCGCTTGCTCTCTCATGAAAGGGCTATTCATCAGATAGAGAGACTGCGTGGGCAACGTGCTTGAAGTTCGCCGTCCGACGACGAGATTTGGATTGGCCACGTCAAAGACCTCGAACAGGTCGAGCATGGCATTCCGAAAAACGGGGACGTAAACGGAACGCCGAACGGTATCGAACTCATAACCATAATCGTACTCGGAAAACTTCCGAATGGTGTATCCTCCCGGTGTCAGATCAAGTTGACCGGAAAGTAAAAGAAGCGTATCGCGCAGAGACTCACCATCAAGACGACGTTTATGTGCACGCCAGAGTAAGCGGTTTTCATTGTCGACTTTGGCTGCGGCTGGATGATGATCCGATGAAAGACGATAGACTTTGGACAACATGATTTCGCGGATCAGTTGTTTTGTTGACCAACCCTCTTGCATAAAACGGTTCGCCAGATAATCGAGCAGTTCCGGGTGGGACGGTTTCTCCCCAGTCTGTCCAAAGTTATCTGTCGTCCGGACAAGCCCTTCCCCAAACAAGTAATGCCAAACCCGATTCACATAAACGCGAGCCGTAAGTGGATTTCGTTCATCGACAATCCAGTTGGCCAGTTCCAGCCGCCCACTTTGCTCACTCGTTATCTGCTGTGTAAATTCATCGGAGATGGGAATGACTGAGAGAAAACCTCGCGGAACAATTGGCCCCAGATTGTGAGCCGATCCTCGAATATGCAAATGCCCATCCTGAGGCTCCTTGACCTCGTTGACGCTCATTGCAAAATCGACCAGTTGATCAAGCTGTTTCTGAAGTTCTTTTGCCTGTTCCGTGTAATGATGCCGGACTTTCTTCAGTTCCTTATCTTCTTCTGGCGTGATTCCGTTTCGTCGAGCCGCGTTGAGATTGAGCTCCGCCTCTGTCTGTAGTTTTTTCGCTGCAGACAATTGCTGCTTCAGCTTTTCGACCTCCGCCTGTTGGTCAGGAGGGGGAGGAAGTTCACGAAGAACATGTCCGGAAACATTAGCAAAAGTCAAAACTTCGGTGCTACCAAAGATACCCGCGAGAGCGTAGTAATCTTTCATCGGAATGGGGTCAAACTTGTGATCGTGACATCGCACACAGTTTAGGGTCATTCCCATGAATGCCCGACCGGTGGTATCGATCTGTTCGTCAATGACATCCATGCGTAACATGGCTTTATCCTGCTGTTCGTAGTTCGTGGGCCCCAAGGTCAAAAAGCCAGTAGCAATCAATTGCTCGGCCTGTTCTTCTCGACTTTTATGAGGCAGGAGGTCACCGGCGATATGTTCACGGATAAGTTGATTGACTGGCTTATCCTTGTTGAACGAATGGACCACATAATCGCGGAAACGCCAGGCCTCTTTGAACATCAGGCTGCGACCACCTCCACTCGACTCGGCAAACCGAACAACATCGAGCCAATGCCGTCCCCAGCGTTCCCCAAAGTGAGGTGACGCGAGCCAGTGATCGATTCGTTCTTCAAGCGCGACCCTGGTGGGACGTGTATCCTGAATAAAGGATTCGATTTCGTCAGGGGAGGGTGGTAACCCGGTCAAGGCGTAACTGACTCGTCGAATCAAGTTTCTGCGAGAAGCTTCTTGAACCGGTTCCAATTCTGCTTCACGAAGTCTGGCAAGGATAAAGCGGTCGATTTCGGATTCTGACCAGTCGTCATCTTTTAATTCAGGAGGTGTCGGTGAGGCGATCGGTTGAAACGACCAGAACTGACGTCCCTCTTCTAAATTAATCGCGGACCGCGGTTTCTTGACTTCTCCATCGCGCGGATCGGGGGCCCCCATCTTGATCCAGGTTTCAAAGTCGGCAATGACTTCCGCAGAAAGTTTTTCCTGGGGGGGCATCTCGAATGTTTCGTGACGCAGCGCTCCGAGAATCAAGCTTTCCTCCAGATCTCCTGGAACTACGGAAGGACCCGAGTCCCCGCCCGCCTGGATACCCGCCCGGGTATCCAGTACCAATCCTCCCTGCACCTTTTTCGAATCGTTAGCGTGACACTCATAACAATGTTTAACGAGCACGGGCCGAATCCGTGATTCAAAAAATTCGATGCCCGCCTGATTCTCTTCAGGTCGTACAGAGTCCGGCTCTGCTGCCATTGTCCAAACAGGACATAGCACCAACGGGACAATAAATGCAAGAAGATTGGGAAAGCCAAAGCGCATAAGGCAAGCTGATGTTTTTAATGTGATGTATGGATGAGATCATGGACAGGTGGATAAGCTTTTATCTTAACGAATTTTTCGGCGGATCCTACTCCCAAATCACCGGTTTCCGACGGACAAATATCCCCCAATGAGGGTCATGATCAGGTCATCCAGGGATTGCTGCGACGAAGCCCCCAAAAAACAGACCTGGTCCTACCATATTGATGAGAGGACCAGGTCTGTTTATTTGAAGGATTGTCGAGCTCTAATTTCGAGCCTATTGCTTCGACTTGAACAGGCTGAAGATCCCTTTCCCCTTCTTCGCGGAATCGTCTTCGACTGCCTGAGACGACCCTGCACTGAAACTTTGAGCCATTTGTTGAAACACCTTGGTCAGTTTTGCCTTAGGGGCCTGCTCAACAAGCGGAACCCCATTGTTACGAGATTCAATCATCGTGGCGTAGTCGTTCGGAATTTGCCAGGTAATATCCCGGCCAATCGTTTCCAGAGCTTTGTTCAAACTGATCTGGCTATCGGAAAGTCCGATCCTGTTCACAACGACCTGAATTTTATCGGCGATACTTTCGTACTGATCAAAGAATTGCAGCACGCGCACGATATTGCGCAAGGAAGGCAAGTCGAGTTGAGTTAACGCCAGGACGGTGTTGGACTGAGACAGAGCCATCATATCAATCGGGCTGAACGATTTACTGACATCAATAATCAAATGCGTGAAGGTCGCTTTCAGCAACGCAATCACTCGTTTTAATTCCTCGGCAGTCAGTACG
The DNA here is from genome assembly GCA_020426395.1 of Planctomycetaceae bacterium. Taxonomy (GTDB): domain Bacteria; phylum Planctomycetota; class Planctomycetia; order Planctomycetales; family Planctomycetaceae; genus Polystyrenella. The sequence goes on along the minus strand of JAGQQC010000119.1, from coordinate 5,395 downwards.
GAGTTCTCTTCCATCTGGACGGGGCGAGGTAGCAGGAAGGCACCGCAACTATGTTTGGTAAGAGACCGTTTTAACAGGGAGAAATCGAGACGGGAAATATTCTCCGCGACATCTTGAATGGTGTAATCAGGAATAATGTCCAACCAAACATCCGCATCACCAAGCGCCATATCCAGGTCGAGAATTGCCACCGAATTCCGTTCATCCTGCGCCAGTGCGCAACCCAGATTGACGGCGACAGAAGTCACACCGATCCCTCCAGAAACACCCACCACAGAAATGACCTGGCTGGAACGAGCCGGTGCACCCTGTTCAGCAGAGGATTTGGTCTGTCGGATCCGTTCCAGAGCCGACATGAAATCTTCCAGATTGAGCGGTAACGAGAGAAACTCTTTGGCCCCGTTTCTCATCGCTTTAAGGATCAAACGTCCTTCCTGAGAACTACTAACAACCAGCACGCTGCAATCGGGAACTTCCTGTCCCAGTTTCAGAACCAGGTCCAGACCTTTGTCTGGATCAGCATCGAGAGAGACCAGAGCGATTTCCGGTTGCGTTTGAGTGGCGACATCAATAAAGAACTCATATCGCGCACACTCGGCCTCCAGCCAGAGCGTATCGATCCCCAGCAGCATATTTTTGAGATTGCTACGACTGGAATCTTCGGGATCGACAATTGCTAAACGAACGACACCGCTCATTTTTTATTTCACCTAAATACGCGTTGATACTGTTTTCGGATTTCTTGTCTTTCATTCCTTCTCGGAAGAATGAAACGAAAAACAGGTTAATCCAGAAAACTTGTGTGGGTGATCCAAGGACAAAGAAACGTAGAGGCTTTCAGGAAAGTTGACATCCTCTCTCGTAGTTTGATTCAAAGTCTCAAACCACTCTATTCCTCAGAAAATACAATACTACTTCGAGTCGCTTCCTATGCTTCAATTTAAGTCTAGCCCTTGTCGTAAGCCGATGTCCGGATACTTCTCCGGAGACCCTTACGACTTGTTCAAATCAAAACCTCTTTCAATCAAACCTTTACTTTGCATCACGGGGCAATCAATCCTCTTGCAGGTTTTTGCACCCGGGGTGCAGTCGCCCGTGGAATGGGTTGGGTTCCGGAGACTGGTTGAATCAGATTGGAAGAATTCGTTGGCTGAATCAACCGATTCGACGGAGCAGTGGGTTGCCATTGTCGTGATTGAGGTGGAATGTTCAAATTTGCCGGAGGTGCAATCGGAGGGACTTCCCTCAGAATGGGTTCCTCATAGACTGGTTGACCATTCTGTGAAGGAGGCATTTGAATTGGGCCAGAACCAGGTGCTGGTCCGGGTACAATCATGCCATCCTGAATGGGCGTCTGTTGAATCATGATTTCTGTTGATGATCCATGATTGTATGTTGGAGCGGCATGATGAACAGCTCCTCCAGGCATCCCTGAAGCACACTGGACACAACCGGTTTCACAACCACTGCACATGTCTCCATAATTGGGCACCTCGATCATACCATCCAGATAAAGTTCCCGGTCGGTCGGTGTGGTCGTGAATCGCCCAGGTCCTCCCGGTGGGACTTCTTCGGAATTGAGTGGACCGACAACTTCAGGAGTCACCATGACCACAACCTCGGTTTCTCCTTCATCGTATTGCTCTCGACGGAAAGCCGCTCCCACATAGGGAAGTTCGCCCAGGAAGGGAACCTTATGTGTTTCTGCCTTATCCCGATTCGCGAGCAAGCCGGCAATGACGAGGGTCTGTCCGAAATTCATTTCGACCTGAGTGTTTACCCGGCGAGTCGTGATCGCGGGAACGGTGGTACCCGAGAGGGTAACGGCATTCGCAAAGTCCGTTTCGGAAACTTCCGGTTGCAGTTCCAGGCGAAGCCGACCGTTACCCAACAGGATAGGTACTGCTTCCAGGCTGGTACCGAAAGGACGATATTCCACTGAAACCGTACCCAGACTTTGCGGAACCAGAATCGGGAATTCCCCCCCCGCCAACAGGTTCGCTGGACGACCATTGGAAGCAACCAGTTCGGTATTTGAATAGATTTTGAGGAGTGACTCTTTCTTCAATGCTTCCAGAAAACCATTGAAGACCATATCGGGGCGAATGACTCCGAAGGTTAACGTTGAATCCGCCAGTGCACTGGTACGAACCGCTGCGGTCGGCGCCGCTCCAGCAGAACTTGTCAAACTCGCGAGAGGGGTTAATTGCCCCGGTGTACTGGCCAGATAGCCATTTTCGCCCAGTAACAGGAAGTTAAAGCCAAATTGCCGTAACTTGGCCCGTTGAACTTCCATGACGATAATTTTCAGTTTGATCTGCTGCTCTCCACCGAAGTCCATCTGGTTGATGACTTCCGTGTAGAATCCGGAAGCAACATCAACGATGCGGGTAATCTGTTCCGGCTTCGCTACGAAACCACGCAGGACGACGGCATCGTTGGATATTTTGAATGCGTTCACGGCGGAATCAGGGAAGAGTTTGTTGATGGTCGCTTGCAAGTACCGCACATCCCCTTCCACATAGATTTCGAGGTTGTAGACCTTTTCGTTTTCGTCGGTCAGGGTGAGTTGAGTCACTCCTTGAGCCATCGCCTGAAGGCGGATTTGCCGGGGAGTAATGGCTGTAACCTGCAAAACGTTGGGATCAAACCCATCCACGCGGAGAATTTGCTGTTTGAGTTCCACCACTTTCGTGAATGTTTCGATCATATCCACGCGTGTGCGAGGCTTCTCCAGCACGATGATCGGTTCGTTTGTTCCGGGTGGCTCTGAAGCAACCATCTCTGGTCCCTGGGCCCACAAGGCTGTCGCACCGAGGCAGAGAACCAGGCCGCAGAAGAAGAGTCTGGCGGCAGCCGGCAGGCATCGACGGTGAAGGGGTCGTTCCACATGATCGAATACTGGACTGGGCATTTGCCGTCCAGCGAGACCGTGATGCTGCGTGATGGTATGGAAGTATCGAGTTTGCATCCCTGCACCTTCTCCTGTCAGGAGTTAGATATCCTGAACCGCTTACGGCAAGCACTTCTAACGAATGTTGCCGAAATCAGTTCCTTCCCTGTTCTGTTTGAATTGACCTGCTCTATTCGATGGTCCCCATCGAGAAATAAAACAGAGTCCTTAAAAAATCTGGTTTTGAAAACCAAGGGGCTCCTGCCGCATCAGTTGCGGACAGGAGACTCTTGATTATTTATTTTTTACTGCGACCGGATGTTTCATCCGAAAACAGATTCCATTAAATATCAAAAATTATTTGGATTGCTGATCGGTAACGAAGTCTGCTGAGGTGAGTTCACGTTGTTGGCTGCACGTTGATAGTTATTCGGAGTGTCACTTTCCAACCGAACCGCTTTGCCATTTTCGTCGTATTCAAAGTCAACAGTTTCACTATCTTGTCCCGAGAAGATGGTCATTGACCAACGAGGCCGTTCAGGCTCCGGTTCCACTTCAGGAGCAACCGCTGCTATCTGTTTGGGCTCCTCTTTTTGTTCATTCGCCAGGAATTTGCGGATGTCATCGGCACCGCCGTTTTCTTCGTCCGCTTTGGCTTCTTCGAGATTATTTTTGTAGTTGTTATTGTTTTCATCCGCGATACCGAAGCTACTGTCGCCATCTTCAAAGATGGATTGATCGATTAATCCCCCTTCAGCTCCGGCTTCGTCGGTGGGTGATCGTAACGCTAGAGTCAGTTGGCCACTGTTCTCAGCGAGATTGAGCAATTGTGCTTGTTCAGGCGTCACCAGTAAGGAAACATTCTTTGCCTGCATCTCAGCAGATTCCCCGACCCGTTCACGCATCGAGTCTGTCGCAAAGACTTTGATGAACTCTAGAACGGTCTTCGTCTTTTTCATCATGACCGAACGACCGTTGCGTTCTTCACGAGACTGGAAGGTCAACATCACATCCACGCGGTCACCGGGCAACATGAGCCCGCTGTGGTTCGTGGTCTGGTTGACTTTAACAGTAACGACCCGCATTCCCTTGGGAATTTCGGTCGAAGCGCCAGAAACACCCCGGGCACCGAGTTTAGCGAGCATGATGGGCTCACCGGGGACGGCGCGCGTAAGAATCGCCCGTTCCTGGTATTGCTCCGCTTTGGTCACCGCCCCTTCAGGAATTGCCTCGAGAGGAAAATCCTTAAAGGTGGTGTTCACCTCGCTTAACATAGTTCCCGGTCCAATATCTTCGATGGCAACCAGCATCTGGCCGTACTCAATTGCAGGGGCCACTTCAACCGGTTCGCGATTCATCACTTGTCGCACTCCCAGCATGGCCACCAGGCCGCAGGTCAGCGCGACTAACCATAACATCATTGATTTTGATTTCATCTCAGTTCCCTTCGAGGTAGTCCACCAGGACTTCCGACCCTCATTTTGAATAACCCGAATGTCTTTGATGACAACCAGTTAGTCGATAGGAGTCGCCGTTATTCGAAGGTTACCTTCCTCTGTCCTCTACCTCCCAGTGCGCAGCACCGGAGGGAGCGGTTAGAAACAACATCGGCAGAAAGATGGTAAAATCTTCAGTTTATAACGGTTTTGTCACCTGGTTTCGTTGTAGGGGATGTAAGTAAAACCGGGCCACCCGATTCTGCTCGTTGCAAAAGTCGGGTAATCCGGAAGTTTCGTCCTTAAGTCATTCGAAATAAGCCGGACCTGTTGCCAGGTCCGGCGAATTGTATTTTTTTCAATTATCAGATCAGGTTGGCGTAACAGAAGTACGCAATCGATCCGATGCAGATCGGAATCCCGTAGGGGAGAAGGAACATCTGTGGCTTACGGCGAGCGGCGATTTCGGAAAGCTCTCTCGGGTTCTTCACCTGAAGCCATTCCATCAGGATCATCATGAAGTTGTCATAATGTTTGCGGAAGCTTTTTCGGTAGAGGACCATACAGATCGCCATGAGTGCTCCAACGATTGTCGAAACACAGAAAGCGTAGAAGGTAATCGTTGCTCCGACCCAAGCTCCCATACCGGCCATCAGTTTCACGTCGCCGGCTCCCATTCCGCCCACAGCATATAAGGGAAGCAGACATAAGAGACCAACGCACATGCCTAATAAACTGAATCCAAGCCCTTCCCAGCCCGACATCCAGGTGCAGTAAACAATCCCGGAAAGAACCATGGGAAAAGTAATCCAGTTCGGAACGCGAAGTTCCTTGCCATCAATCCAGGCAGCGACGATCAGTACAATCGAAACGAATTTAATGTCCCAATGCTGGGTTAAGAATTCATGCCAATCCATAATGAAAGGTCCTTTGTCTTCGTAAATCCCGCAATGGGAGTGAGTCGTGTTTTTTAGTATGGTGTGTCAGGTGTCTCGACAAGGTTATCTTGTCCGGTCGCGGACAACGATCAGAGACCGCTGCCCGCGGATGTTCGTATTTGTACGAA
>JAGQQC010000118.1 GCA_020426395.1 Planctomycetaceae bacterium | reverse complement strand
TCGGCTGAATATCTTTACGATACGGGGCGAGAGTCAGGGTGTTCTGGACGATATCGGAAGCGGGTACCTTGACTGATACATCCTGGTCGATTTTCTGATTCGCAAGCTTTAATAGATAGTTCCGGTAATACCCGAGTAACGAGTCGTTCTTCCAGAAGACTTCTTTCTGAGCCGGTTCATCACGGTCGTTAATTGCGACATCCGAAGGCTCCAGTGACACAAGTTGGGACATGAGTGATTGACTCTCTACTATCGATGCGAACCTGGGTGTTAAACAGACATGCGAAATCTGGAAATCCAATTATTTTCAGGCGGCCGATGATGTACGATGGCTCCCGTCACTTGAAACAAGAATACCTATGGTAGCCATACGTCTAGTTGGATTGCAACAGAATTAACACGAATGCCATGTTGCGAAACTGGAGTAAGCTCCTCCCCTGTTCATTTCAAATTTACTCAAACTGAATACAGCATCTTCACACAATCGGAATCGGGAAAAGCCCCGTCCCATTGCAGGGTGAAGGGTTTTCGGCGTGTGTCTGAAATAGCCCAGAAATTTATTCATCAATTGTTCGCAGTTATTTTTGCCCGGACGAATTCTATCTGAAATCATACCAGTAAGCTGTATAATAAAGGGTGTGCTGATTTCAAAAGGAACTTGTTTCGATGGAGTCCTGACGATGGCCATGAATACTCAACAGATTCAACAGGCTCTAATAGAACTTCGTTTCACTGCGGGGCTTTCAGAAGAAGACCAACAGCGATTGGCTGAAATTGCTGCTGTGCAGGATTTTCCTAAAGGGGCGGTTTTGATTTCAGAGGGAAGTGAGCACCGGGATCTCCACATCATTCGCACAGGACGGGTGGAAGTCTGTCTGAGTATCCCAGCTCGCGGTTGTTTACCGGTTCTCACGCTCGAACCGGGCGATATTGTGGGCTGGTCTTCGATTTTGAAACTGGCGGGCTCCATGGCCACGGTAATTACTCTGGAAGAGACTCAAACAATTTCTCTTGAGACCAATCGCCTCCGGATTTTGTGTGACCAGGATCATGATATCGGTTATCGAATTATGGAGCGGATTGCCCAAGCTCTTTCGCAACGCTTAATCGCCACCCGATTACAGATGCTTGATATTTATGGTCTTGAGTTATTCGACACAGAGGGCCAAGATCTGCCGGGGGACTTAAAATGAGTACTCAACGACATTCCTCTTATTCCTGCTTTCTCTCCTACGATCAATTTGCGAAGATTTTTGACGTATTGCACGCATTCGATTATGAAGTGATTGGCCCAACTCTCGAACAGGAAGCGATTGTCTACGGTTCCATCAGAACTGTCGATGATTTGCCACGCGGATGGACCGATATTCAAGAGCCAGGCCGCTATCGATTACAGCAGCGAGAGGATGATGCTCTGTTCGGTTATGTGGTCGGACCCCATTCCTGGAAACAATTCCTGTTTCCTCCCGTCAGCACTTTGTCAACTGCCGACCGAACGGATGTCGGCTGGCAATTTTCCGAAGCGAAACAGGAATTCCCTAAAGTCGCCTATCTGGGAGTCCGTGCATGTGAAATAGCGGCGATGCAAATCCAGGATCGGGTATTTCTGGAAGGTCCCTATGTTGACCACGAATACCAGTCACGTCGGCGACAGGCACTGATCATTGCTGTCAATTGTACTCAGGCGGCATCAACCTGCTTCTGCACTTCCATGAACACCGGACCTCGTTGCCAGCAAGGTTTTGACTTGGCACTGACCGAATTACCGGAGGGTTTTCTGGTTGAGGTGGCGACCCCGGAAGGTGAAGCGGTTATAAACTCCCTGGAATCAGAGGACGTCACTCCAGAGATTGAAACAGCGGCAGAGACTGCGCGTCAGAACGCCGTGGAACAGATTAAAAAAGAATTAGACACGACCGACATTCGTAATCTGTTGATGTCCAACCTGGAACATCCTCATTGGGATGAAGTTGCCGAGCGGTGTCTCTCCTGCACCAATTGTACGATGGTCTGCCCGACCTGCTTTTGTAGCTCTGTTGAAGAAGTAAGCGATCTGTCGGGTGATCATGTCGAACGCCAACGCCAATGGGATTCCTGTTTTAATGTTAGTTTCAGTTACATGAATGGCGGATTGGTTCGAAACAGTATTCGAAATCGATACCGGCAATGGTTGACTCATAAACTCGCGACCTGGAATGATCAGTTTGGCACATCCGGTTGCGTTGGTTGTGGTCGCTGCATTACCTGGTGTCCGGTCGGGATTGACCTGACAGAAGAAGTGGCCATTCTCCGACAAAGTCAGGAACAAAGTCTGCTTGAATCGGAACAGGAGGCTGATCATCTTCCAGGATAATGCATGGGTCCCCTCTACGGCCGTCATACGAAAAATCACTCCGGAAATCGAAGGTGTAAAGACGTTTCTCCTGGAATTAGCAGACTCCCAGGTAACGCGAGCGTACACCTTTCGTCCTGGGCAATTCAATATGCTGTATGTTCCGGGGGCAGGGGAAGCGGCTATTTCGATGAGTGGCGATCCTGATTCAAGTCGGTTGCTCGCGCACACAATCCGGTTTGCCGGGAATGTGACTCGTCGTATTGGTTCCCTGCAAGTCGGGGATTCGCTCGGTTTACGTGGGCCTTTTGGCACAGGTTGGCCATTGGAAGAATGTGCCGGCCGGGATCTGATTCTGGTGGCGGGTGGAATAGGACTGCCTCCGTTACGTCCGTTGATCTACCATCTGCTTGCGGAACGGGAACAATACGGTCGGATATATTTACTTTACGGAGCGCGCTCGCCAGAAATGCGTCTTTATACCAGCGAATTTCAGGCCTGGTCTGAAAAAGGTCTGGTCATCAAGGAGACTGTGGACCGCAAAACGCTTGGGTGGCAAGGTAATGTTGGGGTGGTTCCCTTGCTGCTGGATCAATTGGAAGCCTTTGATCCCGAACGGGCCATCCTGATGATATGCGGACCAGAAGTAATGATGCGTTTCACGGCTCGATCGGCTATGCAGCGCGGCATGACCTCGGAACAAATCTGGGTCTCCACTGAACGGAACATGCAGTGCGCGGTGGGAATGTGCGGGCATTGTCAGTTAGGCCCCGAATTTGTCTGCAAAGATGGCCCCGTTTTTCGCTACGATCAGATTTCCCCTTATTTGTTAGTGGAAGGGCTGTAATCGTGAGCAAACCGACACTCGCCGTATTCAAGTTCGCTTCTTGTGATGGTTGCCAACTGGCTCTCCTGGATGCCGAAGATCAACTGTTGGCCGTCGCCGGAGCGATAAACATTGTCAATTTCCCCGAAGCTAGTAGCCGTATGGAATCAGGACCGTATGATATCGCCCTGGTTGAAGGTTCAATAACGACACCTCGAGACGCAGAACGAATTCAGCAGATCCGCCGCGATGCCAGATACTTAATTACGATTGGCGCCTGTGCAACTGCGGGTGGAATTCAAGCCCTGCGTAACTGGGGAGATACCGCTGAATTCATGCGGGCTGTGTATGCCACGCCGGAGTACATTCAGGTGTTGGACAATTCCACCCCGATTGCCGAACACGTTTCGGTCGATTTTGAATTGCGAGGCTGCCCCATTAATCAGCATCAGTTGATCGAAGTGATTCAGTCATTATTGGCAGGCCAGGTTCCACGAACTCCCCGGCATAGTGTTTGCCTCGATTGTAAACGACGGGGAACGGTCTGTGTTACGGTTGCCCAGGGAATTGCCTGCCTGGGGCCAGTAACCCAATCGGGCTGTCACGCCATTTGTCCAAGTTACAATCGCGGATGTTATGGCTGTTACGGCCCGGCCGCTCAACCGAACCTGATTAGTCTCAGCACACATGCCATCAATGCAGGAGATTCCGGCACCCAAACTGCGCATAGACTACGGAACTTTAATGCTTATGCGACGCCCTTCCGTGAAGAGAGCCAGCGGTTGAAAAATCAGAGCGAGGAGGAAGCCTGATGGGAAATCGCACAATCAAGGTTGAAACGTTAACGCGCGTGGAAGGCGAAGGAGGGTTATACGTTCGCTTGAAAAGTGGAGCGGTGGATGAGGTTCGATTGGAAATCTATGAACCTCCCCGGTTATTCGAAGCATTGTTGCGAGGACGCCCATTGGAAGATGCTCCCGATATCACGGCCCGCATTTGTGGCATCTGTCCAGTCGCTTATCAGATGAGTAGCGTGCATGCACTGGAAGCGGCGCTTGAAGTGAAGATATCTCCCGAAATTCGTCGCTTACGTCGGTTGTTATATTGTGGTGAATGGATTGAAAGTCACGGTTTGCATATGCATTTATTGCATGCTCCTGATTTCTTAGGATTCGACAGTGGTTTGGAGATGGCCAAACAGTTTCCGGAAGAAATCAATCGGGGTCTCCGTTTGAAAAAACATGGTAATCAATTGCTTGAGGTGCTGGGAGGCCGAGCCATTCACCCCGTGAACGTCTGCGTGGGTGGTTTTTATCGTCTACCTAAACGAGACGACTTTCAGAAATTGATCCCTGATTTAGAGTGGGGATTGCAAGCCGCACTAGAAACCACGCATTGGGTCGCTCGTTTCGAATACCCTGACTTTGAGGTTAACGCTTGTGATTACGTCTCCTTGTGGCATCCGGATGAATACCCGATGAACGAAGGAGTGATGAAGAGCAGTCGAGGGGACACGATCGATATTGCAGATTACGAGCAGGAATTTGAAGAGCGACAGGTTCCGCACTCGACTGCCCTACACGCGATCCGCAAATCGACAGGTAAACCCTACTTGCTGGGGCCACTTGCCCGAGTGAATCTGAATCGAGACAAGCTTTCTGAGTCGGCAAAACAATTGGCGGATGAAATCGGTTGGGAAACCCCTTGTTATAATCCTCACAAGGCAATCATTGCGCGGGGTCTCGAATTGATTCACGCGTATGAGGAAGTCCTGATGATATTACGAGGCGAACATCCTCGGGGTAACGTTCGTGAGGCTTACGATTATCAGTCAGGCGAAGGGCGCGCGGCGACCGAAGCGCCACGCGGTACGTTGTATCATCGATATGTGATTGACGACGAAGGTAAAATCGTCGAAGCGCATATTGTTCCTCCCACATCTCAGAATCAGGCGCAAATCGAATCCGATCTGAAACAATGGATCGGCCAAATTATTAGTGACAATGAAGCCGAGACCGCCCGGAAATGCGAAAACCTGGTACGTTCTTACGACCCCTGTATCAGTTGTTCCACCCATTTTCTGAAAGTCAAAATTGACCGTTCGTGAAGAATGATCAGGAAGAGTTCCTCAAATGATTTCCAACTCATCGACATTGATTGTCGGGATCGGCAGTCCCCACGGCGACGACCAGGTGGGATGGGAAATCGCGAGGAGAATTCAGAAAAGCGCAGAGGGTTTCGTAGATGTCCACCTTGCTCGCACACCACCTGATCTACTGGATTACATTCACGGTTACAAACAACTCATTATTTGTGATGCCTGTCATGGCGCAGGCGGGATAGGGAGCGATCACCATTGGGATTGGCCCGCGGAACAGCTTGAGGGCATCTGTTGGTCGGGCACACATCAAGTCTCATTGACAACGGTGCTGGCCCTCGCCGCACAGTTGGACCGACTTCCTTCGCAAGTACAGATCTGGGGAATCGAAATTGAACAATCACAGCCCGGTCACCAAATGTCCGAGCCCGTTTTGGAAGGCGCTGAAAGAGTGGTTGGAGAAATTCTGCGATATCTCGGGGAGTCAACCAGGTTAGAGGGATCGCAACATGCATGAACGATCTCTCGTTAAAAACCTGTTACATCAGGTGCAACAAATTGCTGCTGCCGAAGGGAACGGAGCCGTTGAAGAGATTTGTGTTCAAGCGGGTACGCTGTCTGGAATCGAACCCTTCTTGTTTCAAACCGCTTTTGAAGATATGGCCTCGCCCATATTGGGGGCACCGTGCCGTCTGATTCTCGAAGTCGTTCCATTAACAGCATTGTGTAATGACTGTGACCATCAATTTGAAGTGATCGATTTTAAGTTCCGTTGCCCTGTTTGTCAGGCGGACTCGGTTCACGTGGTGGAGGGTGATGAAGTAAAATTAATGAGTATTACAGTTAATTCCGAAGAGCCTCTCGACGGAGTCACATCATGACGAGAAGAACAATCATTGTGAAGCGGGACGTTCAGGCCAAAGGCAAAGCGAATGCGGCAGCAGAACGGGAGAGGCTGGGCCGTCGTGGAACATTGGTGATCAATATACTCTCTTCACCTGGAGCGGGAAAAACGACCTTACTTGAAGCAACGGCCCGGCATTTTGCCGGACGGCGTACGATGGCAGTGCTGGTTGGCGATCTTGAAACAGATCGCGACGCCCAGCGCTTGGCCCCGCTGGTTCCGACCGTTCAACTAACAACCGGAGGGGCTTGTCATCTGGAACTTCCGCTGGTCCAACAAGGTCTCACAGCGCTGGGGGATCCAGCCGTAGATTTTCTCTTCATTGAAAATGTCGGCAATCTCGTCTGTCCAGCTTCTCATGATCTGGCGGAACATTTGCGCGTAGTCCTGGTCAGTACGACCGAAGGAGATGATAAACCGGGTAAATATCCCAAAATGTTCCGCACAAGTCAGGCGATGGTAATCACCAAAACCGATTTGCTTCCGTATCTACCATTTTCAGTGGACGCCGTCACGGAAGACGCTCGCCAAATTCAGCCTCAATTGGATGTTCTTTCCCTGAGTGCTTTGCATGAATCTGGAGTTTCAGACTGGTGTGAGTATCTGGAACAACAATACCAACGACAGTTAGCAGCCTATCATGAACCGGCAGCCAAATAAATTATGCACTGCAACCGTCGTGGCGATGACGCTCACGCTGAATGGCCGCGTGCAGGGAATCGGTTTGCGTCCGGCTGTTGCTCGCTGGGCGAAGCAACTTGGGCTGACGGGCTACGTTACCAATACGAACCGAGGTGTGGAAGTATTCATTCAAGGACCGAATGACCAGGTCTTTCAGTTTGTAGACGAACTAGTCGAGCATCTGCCAGAAGATGCTTCCATAGAAAAATACGAACAGACTAGGGAAGAAGTCAGGGTATTTTCCGATTTTACAATCGCTGAAAGTAACCATGATGTTCCTCTGGCAACACAAGTGCCGCCAGATATTGGTGTTTGCGAGGATTGTCTGGCGGAGATTCAAGATCCGAATAATCGCCGTTCGAATTACCCTTTCACAAGTTGTACAAACTGCGGCCCCCGTTACTCGATCATCCAGGCGATGCCCTACGAGCGGGCTTCAACCAGCATGGTGGAGTTCCCACTCTGTAGAGCTTGTCAGGAAGAATATGAGTCTACCGAGAACCGCCGGTTTCATGCTCAAACAAATGCTTGTCCGAACTGTGGTCCTCGCATCTGGTGCACCGATGCAAACGGCCGGTTTGTGGCCCATCAACAGGAGGCGATCACAGCGGCCACTGTTGCCTTAAGACAGGGAGAAATTGTAGCCCTGCGAGGGCTGGGCGGATACCAATTACTGGTCGACGCAACCAACGAATCCGCCGTAAAACAATTGCGCCAACGTAAGCATCGCTATGGAAAACCATTGGCCGTGATGGTTGCTTCATTGGAAGCAGCTGAGCAGTATGCACTTCTAAGAGATTCTGAACGTGCGACACTTTCGAGTCGAGCTACTCCGATTGTGTTATGTCCAACACGTGGGGACTCACCGTTGGCACCCTGTGTTCATCCCGGTTTGAATACCATCGGTTTAATGTTGCCGACGACTCCTCTCCATGCATTGTTGATTCAACAGTGCAGATTCCCACTGGTAGTGACCAGCGCGAATCGGGAAGGGGAGCCCATTATCTATCAACAGAAAAACCTTCAACCCGATTGGAGATCCATTGCTGATCTCTGGTTGGAGCATAACCGCGAGATTGAGCGCCCTATCGATGATAGTGTCGTCCGTTGGATTGCCGGTCGTTCGGTGACGATTCGTCTGGCACGTGGCTTGGCTCCTCTTCCGTTAAACATCAACAGCGACATTCCTCTTTTCGCCTTGGGGGGACATCAGAAAACGGCGTTGGCTCTTAATAATGGTTATCAGAGTCTACTCGGACCACACATCGGAGATTTGAGCAGTCTACCCACTTGTGAGCGGTATCAAGAACAATTCCAATCTTTGAAACGGCTCTATGATGTTTCGGAGTATCAGCTGGTTTGTGACCAGCATCCCGAATACTTCACTTCGCAATGGGCGGAACGTCAATCAGTTCCTGTCGAAAAGGTACAACATCACCATGCCCATATTGTTGCTGGCATGTTGGAACACAATTGGTTGGGTCGCCAGGTACTCGGAGTCGCTTTTGATGGTACGGGGTGGGGGGACGATCATTCCATCTGGGGAGGAGAATTCCTGCTGTCAACATCGACCAGTTACAATCGGGTTGCTCATCTCAGGCCATTTCGTTTACCGGGAGGTGACCGTGCCGTTCGGGAACCCTGGCGCGTGGCCGTTTCGCTAGTGACTCAGGCGATTGGGAAAGAGTCCGCTTCGCGCTTGCAACTGGAAATGGGTCAAACAAAATCATTGACCAGCCTGCTCAGCTCAGCACATCTCTCACCCCTGACATCCAGCGCGGGGCGTTTGTTTGATGGTGTTGCTGCTCTAGTGATGGGGATTAAACAAGTTGAGTTCGAAGGGCAAGCGGCCATGTTGCTCGAAGCCATATCTGATTATTCCGAACCTGGGTGTTATGAGTTTTTGTTTCATTCGGGAACTCCTATGCAATTGGATTGGCGGCCGTTGATCGAACAGATTGTCCATGACCGTGAGGCAGGTCTGTCACCGGGAGTGATGGCGATGCGGTTTCATCGTGGATTGGCGCGAGCCATCGCGCGGATCTGCCGGCAATATACGCCCCTGCCGGTTGTGCTTGGTGGCGGAGTATTTCAGAATCGATGTCTGGTGGAATTAGTTCAGGAAGAAATGGAACAGAATGGTCAACCATGTGGATTGCCGGGCGTTATTCCATCAAGCGATGGTGGTTTGGCAGCGGGGCAGCTAGCCGTTGCCGCGGCTCGCGCGAGTAAGATAGGAGCGGCCCGATGTGTTTAGGTATTCCCGGAAAAGTCGTTCGTTGGCTGGAACGAGAAGGTCCCTTTGCACAGGCCGAAGTTGAATTTGACGGTATCCGGCGCCTTGTTCATATGGCCTGTGTAACGGAAGCGGAGCTAGGAGAATATGTCGTCGTCCACGCAGGGATTGCCATCAGCCGTGTCGATTCCATTGAAGCGGCACGGATTTTCGAGACACTTTCCGAATCCGAGAAAGAGGAAGTATTGAAAGCCGAACCATTCGATGGACCGGAGTCGTCCGGATGAAATACCTTGATGAATATCGTGATCCCGATGCGGCGAAACTGTTGCTCGATGAAATCCGTCGAGTTACCAGTCGACCGTGGACGTTGATGGAAGTCTGTGGAGGTCAGACCCACAGCCTCTTGCGACATGGTATCGCATCTGAATTGGAAGGGACTGTAGAACTCATTCACGGTCCGGGTTGCCCTGTTTGTGTGACGGATGAGCCCGATGTCGATTTCGCCTGTCAATTAGCGCAGCGCCAAGATGTCGTGCTGGCCAGTTTTGGTGACATGTTGCGTGTTCCTGGTAGGAGTGGTTCTTTGCTTGATGTCCAGACCACAGGCGCCCATATTCGGACCGTTTATTCACCGTTGGACGCAGTAAAACTGGCTCGCCAAAATCCAGAAAAACAGATTGTCTTCTTTGCTGTCGGTTTCGAGACGACCGCTCCCGCCACGGCTCTCGCGATTCAACAAGCTGATCAAGATCGGCTTGAAAATTTCAGTATGCTCGTCTCTCATGTGCGGGTGCAGCCCGCGATGGAAATGCTGCTTCAGGCACCCGAGAATCGAGTGCAGGCATTTTTAGCGGCAGGACATGTTTGTACTGTCATGGGATACGAATCTTACGATTCGCTGGTCACACAGTATCGGTTGCCAGTTGTAGTCACCGGTTTTGAACCGTTGGATCTATTGGAAGGCATCCTTGCCTGTGTCCGTCAACTTGAAGCGGGTGCCGCCCGATTAGAAAATCAGTATGCTCGACTGGTGAAGCCGGCTGGAAATCGGGCCGCGCGGGATCTAGTGCAGCATGTCTATCAGGTGTGTGATCGTTCCTGGCGGGGATTCGGGGTCATTCCGAATGGCGGCTTGGAACTACGCCCGGAATGGCGCCGATTTGACGCACGTCGACGATTTACTCCAATACAGTCCTCAATAGAAGATATCGGTGAATGTCAAAGTTATGAGATCATGACAGGACACATCAGACCGCCACAATGTCCCCATTTCGGAAAACATTGCACCCCTGAATCTCCTTTGGGAGCTCCGATGGTTTCTTCAGAAGGAGCTTGTGCAGCCTATTATCATTTTGCGAAAGCAAACAACTAAAATTTACAGCCGTGGTCGAACAAAAATTATCCATACAATTAAACTGCCCCTTGCCTAAATTGGATTTTGATGTTATTACGCTGGGTCATGGCAGTGGAGGATTGTTAACCCATCGCCTTTTAGATGCCGGTGTTTTTGCATTATTAGAAAATGAGTACCTCAATGAAGAGCATGATGGTGCCTTTCTTCATCTGGAGGGCAAACATGCCTTTACTACTGATAGCTTTGTGATATCCCCTATCTTTTTTCCGGGTGGTAATATTGGAGAGTTGGCAGTGAATGGCACCGTGAATGACCTGGCCATGTGTGGCGCTATTCCTGAATACCTTTCCCTTGGATTTATTTTAGAAGAAGGTTTGAAAATGGAGGAATTATGGGAAGTTATCCTTGGGGTAAAAAATGCAGCACAAGAAGCCGGGGTTAAAATTGTAACCGGTGACACCAAGGTAGTTGAAAAAGGAAAGGCTGATAAAATTTTTATCAATACCACAGGCGTTGGACGTTTACATCCGGACGCAGCCATTGCACTGAATCGAATAAAAACCGGGGACAAAATTATTATTAGCGGTGAGGTTGCGACCCATGGAATGGCCATCATGTCAGTGAGGGAAGGACTGGAATTTGAGAGTACCATTCAAAGTGATTCTGCGAGTTTAAATGCACTTGTGAAAGCTTTATTGGACGAAATAGGACAGGATATTAAGTTTTTGAGGGATCCTACTCGAGGTGGTGTCGCTA
>JAGQQC010000117.1 GCA_020426395.1 Planctomycetaceae bacterium | reverse complement strand
CTCGATAAAGACATCTACGATCTGGCTGCGGAAGAACTCGAAAACGTCGCCAAGGTTCCTCGTTCCTTGAACGAGTCTTTGAATGCGTTACGAGAAGATCAGGCCTTCTTACTGAAGGGGGATGTCTTCACCGAAGACGTTATTGATACCTGGATCTGGTATAAGAGTACCCGCGAGGTAGAAGCCCTGCGCCAACGTCCCCATCCCTGGGAATTCACGGCTTATTACGACATCTAACGGGTAGAAGCTTGTCACCCGGTTGCGCTGGTTGCGTAGATGACAAAGATGCTGTCAGTCGGAAGTGATGACGGGATTCAAACTCGGATCCTGCTCGTAATCCCGATTCCCATGAAATCCCCAGAACAGCGCGAAACAGATCCATTCGGCATAATTAAAACGGCCGGCGTCGCCCGCGAGTAAGCAGTGGAACATCGGCAACAGAACGGCCAGAAATGCCCACAGTTCCCAGGAAGTGAGGGGGACGTGGAGCTGAACTCGTTTCAGGAAAGAGCTGATAATATCCTTCCAGAAGAGAAAATAGACGGCGGTGATCGTTAAAAAGCCCAAAAGTCCGGCTTCAAAGGCGCCGCCTAAGAAGTTGTTGTGTACCTTCAACCCATTCGGCAGACTGACGCCAGCGCCGCGACCGAATGGAAAATCTCTCTGAATCGCTTGCATGGCGTCATGATAATTGCGCCACCGACTGTCATCTCCGACCTCATCGAAGCGACCGATGCCGATTTCCTGTATACCCTCCAGAAAATCGCTTCCAGAATCGAGAAAGAGGAAGGAAATCAGAATGCCAATCGTCACCGTGAGGAGTGCCAGTATTTTAAGAACTCCTTTCATCCCCTGACTGGCCGTAACCAGAGCCTCTACTGACAAACTGAGAAAGACAATGAGCAGGCCGGACCGGGACCCCAATAGCCCAATTGCCGCCACCATACCAAGCATGGTGAGTAATCGGAGCGGTTTGAGTCCATGGAACAGGAGTTGTCGCGGACGCGCCGACGAGCCTAGTTTTGCCCCGCAAAAGAGCACAAAAATAGATCCCGCAAATGTATTCTTGACGACGACCGCGCTTTTGGGCCCGCGGTCGCTCGACTCATCCTCTTCTTCCACGAGCAACGGGTTGACCACCTGGTGGGTGATGATGACCAGGTTTTTTGATTTGACGGCATTAAGGAGTTCGGTGGGAAAGCTTTTACCTTCCGCTCGAAACACCAGGCAGGCATAAACAAAGAACATGAAGGCCGACAGAGGAATCGCCACATAGGCCAGAAATATAGAGAATTCTCTCGGCCGAACCCGGATCATCGATCCGACGCCGAGCGCCACGAGATAGATCAGTGCGTATTTAATCGTTACCAGAAGACTGGCTTCCGGATAGGGGCTCCAGAAAAACGTAACGCCGATGGCAAACAGATACGAAAACACGGCGATGTGCGTCAGAATGGCTTTTCTGAGAATATCGCCCAGCGCCGCAAAATGACGAAAATCAAGTAGATATACCATCATGCAGAATGCGACGGCCAGATGAAACGGATTTAATCCGATCGGTCCAATGGGGACATCTTTGGTCCATTGAAAAGGAATCGTCGCGAAGACACTGGAGACACCCAGGAGAATTAGTAGATCCAGTCCCCGGTTCGCGGAACGCAAGTCTTGTTCCTGCGGGGTACGAGAGGTCGGTTCAGTCGTCATGATTTCAGCTAAAGACACGGGTGATACACCTGCAGGAGTTGTTCCAAAAACAAGGCAAAGGGGCGACAACATTCCTGACGGAATGTGGGTAAGTTAAAAATGAGTAGGAACTTACGTTGGCAGGTAGGTCACGTTTGAAGGCGTTTGACTCATTGAAGACGTTTGACCCACTTCTTCCTAGCAGTTTAGTGGCCCTCTCCCCTCAGGGACAGCTGTTTTTTTTACCGGAACGGATAAATCGAGGCAGTTTTGTCCATCAAAACCGCTGGGGACTTCCCTGGACGAAATTGACGTTTCCCGGCTCAGTCGGCCTGCTTTTCACGGAACTGCAATGAGTAGAGATCGGCGTCGTTCAATACGAAACGTATTCGTACCGGTTGTTCGACGAGTGCCGTTAAATCGCTGTTGCCATTCCAACTGACTGATTTATCGAGGCTGTTACCGAAGAGGACGTCGTTTTCTTCGAGTGAATATCCAGGTAAGGGATTGCCGTTAGTATCCTGAAGTTCTACCTGAACACTCCCTGCAGCGCTGGTGGCTACATTGAGGGTCAATTCGTTGCCTGTAAAAGTGAGTGACGGAGTGAGTAGTTCTCCCCCTACTCTGTTGGCGGAGATAGAGACGAACCCATCGGGGCGGATCGAGTATCTTCGTAATTCACTTCCCGGGTTCGTCCAATAACTTTCTGTTGCATACAAAGAGAGTTCCGGCAGCATTCCCTCCTGGGGGGCTTTTGTTTCAACCAGGTGCCAGCCGATATATTGCTGGCCGTAATGCCAGGTTCCTTCTCGTTCTCGTCCGGGAGGAAGAAATGCTTCGTTCCAGCGTTTGAAATGCGTTCCGTCCCGGCTAGCCATGACTAACCCTTCCGTGATTGCCATGCCGTAGCGATCAGAGACTTTTGAACGCCAGCGGCGGTGTGTCAGCTCCGGTAAACTTTCCATCGCTGGAGACCAGCCTCGTTCGACATAACGGGTTGGAAAACCGATCAACAGATGCGGAGCCCGTTCGTAAGGTTTAATCTGATTAGTGTAAAGCTGCTCGCTTGGGGAATCGACATAAGTCAAATCCACAAACGGTTCCCAATGCAGAAAGTCTTTGGAGGTCGCCGTGCGGATAGCGCGGTGACCGGCCGGTTTCCAGTTCTCCTGATCAGTCTTTCCGGCTGTGAAGATTCTCCAATAAGCTCGATAAACTTCGGCCACCGGATCCCAGAACGCCAGGTTCTGCGAATCAAAGGCACCCTGAGTGATGATCGGTTCGGATTGCATTGGTTTGAAGTGAATGCCATCTGCTGAGTGAAACGCGAGCAACCCATGTGGCTTGGCGGATCGGATGATCGCCTTGTATTTCGATTCTGGCGGACAGTTCGGGTTTTCGTCTTTGAAGATCGCCGGATGACCTGGATCAGCATTGAGTCCGGGAAATTGACCTGGATAGAGAATGATGTTGTTGTCCGTTGAGCCATTGAATTCACAAATACCCAGGTTTGGTTTTTTCCAATGAATCCCATCGTCACTTTCGGCATAACAGCAATACAACGGGTGTTGATCTGTTTTAAGTCCCTGTTCGCTCACATCAAGATGCCATGCTTTGTAATACATCCGGTAAATGTCGCCATCCTTGAAAATGCTGTGATAACCACTCCCGGAACCTTCCCAGGGGGCATCATGCTTCAGCACGATTTCTTCAGAGGTGGGCTGATGCAGACGTTGCTCGGCCGTACCGATTAATTTTTCAATGAGGAAATCATCAATGAATAACTCGCGACGAGTTTGTAACTGGAGAGGTTCAGCGCCTTGTAAAAACGAGGCTGGCAGAAGCAACAGGCATGAGAAAAACAGCAATGGGCTTACAGGAAGTGCCTGAAGAACACGAGAATTCATTGGAAACATGAACAGGTCTCCGTCGATAGATATAGGTTCGTCGTCAACATCTTAAGGGATACGAATCTATCCCTTATACCCGATTCCTGGAGAGGTTTCGATCCCCTCTTGCCTGGATTAGGCCTGATCTCTTGAGAGGCGTCGATTCCTCAGAGCGGCCCTTGCCGGTAACCGCTGCTTCCGATATTCTCGAACTTTCTGAAGACGTTATTTCTTAAATCACTGGAGAAGCTGCCTGCGAGCATCTGTCACATGGCTGACAAATACTGGTCCCTGAATCATTGCGAGCTGTTCGAGCGACTGACTGACGAACAGATCAAGCGGTTGGAAAGCGTTTCCAAAACTCGCCCGTTCAAACGGGGAGAGTTGGTCTACTTGCCAACCGATGCAGGGAATTCCGTATTGATGGTGGCGAGTGGGCGGATCAAAATTTATCACATCACGAATGAAGGGAAGCAGGCGGTTCTGGGACTGGTTGATCCCGGAGAAATTTTCGGTGAACTCGCCGCCCTCGACGATACTCCCCGCGAAGAATTTGCGGAAGCGATGGTTTCTTCCCATGTCATCATGATTCCGAGTGAATCCCTGCGTCATTTGGTCGAGGAACATCCGTCCGTTTCACTTGGGGTCACCAAATTACTCGGGCTCCGAAGACGCCGCATTGAACGCCGGTTAAAGTCGTTACTCTTTCGTTCCAATCGAGATCGACTCATTCATCTGTTGCTGGAGTTAACCGAGAAGTACGGACGCCAAACCGCCGATGGTGTACTACTCACGATCAAACTGGCCCATCAGGATCTCGCCAGTATTATCGGGAGCACTCGCGAGACAGTCACCGTCCTTCTCGGAGAACTTCAAACGGAACGCCTGGTTGAAATACACTCTCGCCAATTATTACTACGCAACATCGAGCAACTGGCGCAAAGTATCGATGTCCCAGTTCCCAAAGTTCGTTTCGGCGAAGATCTGGGAAACCGGCTGTTGCGAGAAAGCCGAGGGGGAACGTAAAGAGATTTTATTTCGACGTTCAGGTTCCCAAGTAGGACAATGCAGAAACAGGCTTCGGAATGACATCCACCCGGCAAATAATCGAAGACTATGTGAATGGTGTCCAACATCATGTTCAATTGATTTGTGAACATTACGGTGTCGAAGATTTATGGAACAATCGTCGGGAAAACGTTCCGAATCAGGCCGTTATTGATTTACCGGGAAAAAGAATCTCGTTTACTTTTCACGGAATTGGTTGTGAGATCCGGGTTGGGGAAAAGATCTTTGATTTCGATTTTGGCCCGGAAGGCCGTCTGGGGGGATTCGATGCCTGGAGACTATCCCGGTTGGTAGATTCCAGTAGAGAGTACAACTCGAATGAGTTCACGCTAGAAAAGCTTCAAGCAGATATTGACCATCTTGTTGAAATAGATGAAGTTGAAATGCCCAGACTGGATCCAAGTAGGCATCTTTATTACTTGAAAACCAAGCAACAAGATATTTCAAATAGCCCGCCTGAAGAGCTAGCGAAGGCTCAGAAGTCATATACAAAGAATAGAGATAAACTGACAAAACGGGGAAACTTTCTTTACAGCGGAACCTATTTCCTATCCATGGCCGTTGGGTTTTTACTGCATTATTGTCTCAGGGGAGAAAAGCTCACATTATTTAACTATGAAGAGAAAACGATTTGGTATATTTTTGGTGCTACCCCAGCAGTCCCATGCTTTTTATTCTTAGGCTGTTGGATTGTCAGTTCAGAAAAGCTTCAGAAGAAATACCTATCGGAGAGTTATCGTCAAAATACCAGTCGCAATATCGTGATTGAGCTTTGCGTGATTTTTCCGTTAATCTCAGCGATCCTCCCCCTTCTTTTACTCTGGTCTTTCTGGTGGTAATAAAATCTGGGTGAATGTCACCTCATCTGTTTTCACCAGATAAACCGAAGAATCAACTGTCCATTGTAGGTCGGGCTGACATGATCTCATTCCAGCGTCCGGCGAATACGGCCGCGATTGGTTTGGTTGACTCGAAACTTTCGAAGACAATTTTGAGTCCGGCGGTGATCGGTGTTGCCAGGAACATTCCGGTGATTCCCCACATCATCCCCCAGAACATCAATGCGAGCAGAATGACCACGGGGTGTAAGTCGGAAGAGGAACCCATAATCTTCGGTTCAACGACATTCCCGCTGATGAGTTGAATAACCGTGATCGAGATGATCGCCGCGATCATCCAGCCGATTGAACCATCGGGGCTCAGCAGGATAAACGGAAGTGGTAGCACGGTTCCGACAATCGGGCCGACATTGGGAATGAAGTTGAGCAGAAAGGCCAGCAGTCCGAAGGTGAGCGCCATCGGAACGCCGAATAACCAGAGCGTCAAACCGAAGATTCCTCCAGTGATGATGGAAATCAACGTTTTGAGCGAGAGGTAACTACGAACTTGCTCGTCAATCAAAGCGAAAGAATGAGACTTCGTTTTTGTATCTACCGATCCCAATAGAATGAAGAAGACGTAGATCAAGACGACCATGCTGGTGGTAACCAGGCTGAAAAGTTCAGAGGAAAGTGTCGCTAGCCCGGAGCGAAGTTGTGTATCAAGGAAGCTCCCGAACTTGGTCAGATTGTCATCAGCCTTAGAGTTTTCCACTGGAACGGTTCCCTCGGGACCATCAGTCGACACTTCTTCCGTTGAATCGGGAGGAAACCATTCCGCATATTGCTCTTGAGCTTTCGCTACGAGTTCCTTGACCCGATCCCGATACGCTTCCCCCTGCTCCGCCATCTGAAGTACGGAGAGCCAGATGCAGAAACCCAGAATCACCATCAGGGCCAAGCCCAACAGGAATGTAATTCCCGCGGCGATCAACCGATTTACTCCGAGCCGCTTTTCCAGCCACTCCAGAATCGGAGTGATGCCGCTCACCACGAACAGCGCTACGACAAACGGGACCAGCACCGGTTGTAACCAGAATACGAGATAGATCAGCACCGCCGTCGCAATCACGGCCAGGCAGAATGTCTGAATGCGGGCGTAAGGGGGATTTGAGTCCATATCAATGATCTTATTCAAACACGGGGAGGATTCTAATGCTCCCTCACGTTAACGAAAATCGGGAATGATGTACATGTGGAATAGATTGTATTCGGTTGATGATCTATCTGGTTGTGACGGGTTGGAAGTCCGGTTTAGAATGAGTTCCATCAACTCCTGAAGAATTAATCGATTCGTTTCCCGGAAAATGCTGTCATGTTTCATCTGCCGAAAAACATACGTCTCTTTCTCACGTCTATTCTCCTTTGCTTAGCGATCTCCTGTTCAACGCGGCTTATGGCTGCTGAGCGGCCTAATTTCGTCTTCATTCTGGCTGATGACGTTGGGCAGGAGTGCCTCCGTTGTTATGGCGGGGAATCGTATCCGACCCCCAATTTGGATCGGCTTGCCAAAACAGGGATGCGGTTCGAGCACTGTTACAGTATGCCCGCTTGCCATCCCACCCGACTGGCGATTATGACCGGCCAGTACCCATTTCGGAATCCCGACGCCAAGTGGGGGACTTTTCCGACCGAGCGGGAAGCGTTCACCTTTTCGAGTATCTTGCGAGATGACGGTTACGCGACCGGCGTCTTCGGCAAATGGCAACTGGAACTGCTGAAAGAAAATCCCGATCACGCTTATCGGCTTGGGTTTGATCACAGCGATCTATTCGGCTGGCACGAAGGTCCGCGATATTACGAACCGATGATCTATCAGAACGGAGTCGTCCGCGAGGACACGTTAGGCCACTATGGTCCTGATCTCTATTTACACAGCCTCATCGAATTCATGAAGCAGAATAAAGATCAACCTTTCCTCGCGTATTATCCGATGGCGCTCTGTCACGACGTAACCGATGACCTCGATGCCTCCGTTCCTCACGGCCCGCTCGGTCGGTATGACAGTTATCCCGAAATGATCGCCGAGATGGATCGCAATATTGGCCGTATCGTCGCGGCACTCGAAGCCTTGAAGCTGCGCGAGAACACCGTCATTCTGTTTGTCGGTGACAATGGCACGCCGCAACGGATGATTTTGCGAGCCGAGGGAAAGAAATTGATCCGCGTCCCGGTGGTCTCGCTACAGAACGGCGAGGAGATTCCCGGCGGCAAAACGACATTGCTGGATACCGGCACGCACGTCCCCCTTATCGCCAACTGGCCCGGCACGATCAACGCAGGCCAGGTCGTCGACGACCTCGTCGACATGAGCGACTTCTGGCCCACGCTATTGGAACTCGCCGGGGTTGAGAAACCACAGAACTATTCCATCGACGGCATCAGCTTCGCCAAGCGTTTAACGAACGGGGAACCAACCGCACGCACTTGGGCCTATTGTGAAAAAGGGAATCGTTACTGGGTCCGCAATCAGAAATGGAAGCTGTACAACGACGGCCGGTTGTATGATATGGAACAGGACAAGTGGGAGACTTCACCGATTAAGGAAGGGGAGGATACGGCGGGAGCGAAGTCGATGCGGCAAACATTGCGTGCCGAAATGGAGAGGAAGCTTGCGCGATGAACGACCTCCAGATTCTGTCCTTACCGGAATATGCCATTGTTGGTGAAACACGCTTGCAAGTGCAGTCGCTGCTCGGGGAGTGTTTCCCCGGCTGGTTCGACGGGCGGTCTTATGTCAAACAGTTGCCGCACTTCCGTTTCCTGGCGATGGAGGGAGAATCGGTTGTGGGACAACTGGGCGTCGATGTGCGGGTGATCAATGTCGGAGGAACTGTCATCCCCATCATGGGACTGCTCGACACGGCGGTGCGACTCGATCGACGAAACACTGGTATCGCAACAAAATTGCTCGATGCTGCCGAATGCCACGCTCGCGATGGGGAACTCGAATTTCTCGTCTTGATGGCGGATCGACACGACCTCTACCTGAAGGCCGGGTATCGCCGGATTCAACCCGCGCCCACGAAATGGCTGGCTATTGAGGACCGCCAAACTATTAAAGTCATCGAACGAGATTTAAGCGACTGCTTCATGGCGAAGCCGCTGACCGATAAGACATGGCCCACGGGCACGATTGACATGCTTGGTTACATGTTTTGATGATGGAGAGGAAAAATCCAACTTGGAAATAGCGTATGACCAGAATCAGATGGTGTGAATCATACGCGGAGATGTGATAGATGTTGGAGGGGGCTTTCAGGGAAAAACCGGAGTCATATTGGCAGACACTGTCATGTCCGGCATCATTTCAATTGCTAAAAATGTCATTTTGGCAGCATTAGCACTGTTGCCCGATTTCATCTAAGATGATGGAGTACGGACCGAACATATAGTCACCACTTGACTTAGATAGATTTATTCGAATGAACACACTTTGGCACGTCGACTGCTTATTCGTTTATCGCCCAGACCACAGGGTCTGGGGAGTGGTGTCTTTGACTTCAAGTCGAAACGCGACCAATCCGGCTACAAGCCAGAAGGTCAGCGAAACTTGGAAACTCATTGGACAACCTCCATTGTAACCAACATTGTCTTTTATAGAGGACGGCGATAGTGTGCTACAGATCTTTCGTCGAAATCACGTACACGTGCGCCGGATGAGATGTTCCATTCAATGGAACGGGATGCCTCTAGATCCTTTCTCATCCGGGTTTGTTTTTTCAATTGGCTAAGCAGGGTGGCATAACCGATGGAACAGCGTGAGGATTGGTATCGGGCACGAAGGTATCTCCAATTTGACAGGCCCTGTTCCCGAGAAACCGCGAGGCGGATTGTCGAAAATCCCGAGCGTGTTGCCAGCAATTCATTCCACCCTTTCATCGGCGTTGACCAAAAAATCCCTAGATACAAACGCCTGATAAATGAAGTAGAAATCAAAGTCCGGTCGATTAGTTTCGCGAGCCATGTGGACTCTCACATTTATGCTTACTATTCGCAACTAATATCGGAATGCTTGGAATTCTATTACAAGCAATCGTCTCTGAATTTGAACGATGCTGTGATTGCCTATCGAAAACTCCGACGTAGTAATGTCCATTTCGCGAAAGAGATATTCGACGAAATCGGAAAACGGCAAGAGTGTGAGGTTCTTACATTCGACGTCTCCGGATTTTTCGACAACCTCGATCATCAGTTGCTTAAGGTCAAATGGTGCGAAATTCTTGGATTGAGTGAGTTGCCACTTGATCATTACAAAGTCTTTCGTTCGCTCACCCGACATTCTCGAATAATGAGGGAAGACATTCTCTCGACTTTAGACTTGGACTTGCATGACTTAAAACGACTTCAACGCAATAGTCGTCCCATTTGTACAACTGAAGAGTTCCGATCTGAACTCCGTAACTTAATCATCATAAACGAAAACAATCACGGTATACCGCAGGGTTCACCCATAAGCGCAGTTTTATCAAATCTCTACATGTGCGATTTCGACGCGCGCATGGTTCATTTGGCCGATTCAATTGGCGGCATTTATAGACGATATAGCGATGATATTGCCTTTGTGATTCCAATAGGATATGCAAACATCGTCGAGGATGAATTCCAATCTGCTTTAGATGCGGTCAAATTGGTAAGCAATAAAGACAAGACAACACGCTCGGTGTTTCGGAGAAATGTCGACGGCGAACTTTCATGTGATGTTACTCTTCAATACCTCGGGTTCACATTTGATGGAAAGAATATCTTGATTCGCCCCCAATCCATTGGGAGGTACCACCGCAAACTGAGAAAGCGAATTAAAGCCGAATACTTTAGAGCGTTAGCCAATGAAAGCGTCGTGATCAGACGCAAGGACATCTACAAACGTTACAGCCATTTGGGGAGAAAAAATTTTATTAGATATGTCATCAATGCAAATAAGATAATGAAGAGCCGCGGCATAAAAAGGCAAATCCGGAAACATATGAACTTTATTGATCGAGAAGTCTGTCGCCAGGAAGCTCGGCTAACTCAACAAAACATTTAAGCGCTGTTCTCTTCAAACAAAAAAAAGCCCCCGTCCAACTGATGTCAGACGGGGGCTTCTAATTTATCTACTTAGCAAGGCTTCGGTTATTCGCCGGAGTCGTTGCTGTCGTTTGAGTTGCCTTCACCGGAACCGACGGTGGCCAGTTCGGGTTCTTCTTCGAGGGCACCGGTGAACTCGAGCCGTTTCGTGTCGCCTACTTCGGCGATGGTGACGGTGATCGCGTTCTTCCCTTCGAAGGTACCACGGAGAAGTTCTTCGGAGAGCGGGTCTTCGATGTAATTCTCAACCGAACGACGCAGTGGACGGGCACCGTAGTCGACGTCGCCCCCTTTGTCGATGATGAATTCGCGGGCTTCATCGGTCATGTGCAGCTTCAGGCCACGTTCGGCCAGCCGTTTGACCACTTTGCCCAGTTCGATGTCGACGATCTTCTTGAGGTGATCGCGAGTTAAACGCTGGAAGACGACGACTTCGTCGAGACGTCCGAGGAATTCCGGTTTGAATTCCTTCTCAATGACGTGCATCAGACGCTCTTTCATCTTCTCGTAACTGGTGTCTTCATCCTGCTTGGCGAATCCGAAGACGTCGCCCTGGTGAATCACTTCGGCCCCGGCGTTCGTCGTCATGATGAGCACGACGTT
>JAGQQC010000116.1 GCA_020426395.1 Planctomycetaceae bacterium | reverse complement strand
AATTTCCAAGTTATTGACGGTTCAGGAACACAGGCTTTCTCAAAAATTCTCGAATTGAGGTATAGGCTTCAAAAGTGCCCGGTACCTATACTTAAGCAGGCCATCTCCAGGTTTATGTTTTAGCCTTTCGCTCAAGTCAAATTTGGCTAGTTTCATCTCGCCCAAATTCTTTTGATCCGCCCATTCATTTGCAGCGTTATCTGTTCAAAATGTTTTGAGCAACGGTTCAATTCAGTCGTAGATTAATTGATCCGGAATTTGTCCCACTTCTCAAGAGAGCCCCTCAAAGAGGAGTCCGAAATGAGCCGATTCTTTCAAGTGCTGGTTTTCTGTTTGTGCCTGATGGGCTCTCCCTGGCAGAGCTTTGGTGCAGAAAATGCAACTGACACAAAAACGAACGCCGTCATCCCAGCCGCGATTGAATCCCAAGCAACCGCTGCGGATTGCACCTGTGCTGATTCCGAAGCCGATACCGACGGTCCTGAGTACGTGAAAATCTTCACGACCCCGTCAGAAGCGGCTGACTTCATCGCTCCTGAACTGGAAACGGGGTCGCTGATTTATACCAGGGGCGACTGTCTGGCGGTCAGAATATATACTCGCAGTCCTTACACCCATGTTGCTGCTGTCGTAAACGAGCCTTCCGGGTTGTTCGTCTATGATTCAATGAACCCGATGGGGGTTCGTCGGTTATCACTCTCTGAATATCTAGCAACACAGCAACCAGACCAGCTTCATTTATTACATCCGAAAACGGATTTTACCCTCAGCCAGCAACAGGCTTTTGAAAAGGCGTTGGAAAACCGCATCGGTACACCGTATGCCGTCAAACATCATCTCACCGGCAAACGATCAGAGGGAATTCACTGTGCTGAATATGTGATTGATGCACTGGCTGCCTGCGATGTAATGCAAGCTGAAAATCCTCCGCGAGTTTCACCCGCAAGCCTCTTAAGGGGGGGAGTCGAAGCCGGGTTGTATCAACCTGTTCGTTCTTTCGCCATTCATCCGCCCGAAGCGTCTAAAGAAGAAGCTGGTCATTGGTACTCGCAGTTATGGTTGGACACATGCGATTGCACTTCTCATTGCTGGGGGCGGTTCAGGAAGCTGGTGTTCTGTCACTGAGACACGGACTTCACTCAAATTGCACAGACTGAATGATCAATTCGTCTTCATTTCCTAACTCCGGAAGCAATTGGGTTTCGACGGAAAAGACAAATGATGTCTGTTTCCCTTCTGGAGATGCTGTCAAATAGTAGAGCCACGTCATATCAAGTTCACGGGCGTTTCCTTGTGCATCCACTCGATACGTGATCACTTTATTCTCCAACGTTTCTTCTTTCAGTTTTCCTATTTCCGATAACTGTTCTCCCAAAGAACGCCGAATATCATCCTGAAACTGTTTGGCAGAAACATGGCGACCAGGGAGCACGTCATTCAGCTTCATCAAATCACATTGGGCAATGAAGCTTCCATCTTCCACGTATCGTAATGTTGTTGAACTGACTGTCTGCTGAAAGATATGCCAGTTGCGACTGTGAACGAACGAAAACTTCCAGGGGGTTTTTAATTCGAGTGCCAATTGTTCTTCTGTTGGCTGTAGAGGCACAATTTCTTCGGCGTTTTCGGGAATGACATCCGGATTAACCGCTGGATATCGTTCCAGTTTGACGGTCGCCGTCACTTTCAAACCGGGGCTGACAGGGCCTGCCGAACGATCCTCCGTCTGGGTCATCGTCACCTCTTTCAGATACTTCAGATCCGTTAAAAAGGTGAATTGTCCTTTCACCTTAATCACACAGGGAGAGCCACCGGTCGCTCCTTCTAGAGAACCTTGAAATGAAACATGCGCGACGTTCCGTTCAACGCGATCCAGGGTGCAGGTTAGATCACTTTTCATAACCGCTTCAGACGCAGTCAGCATTTGGAATGCCCAATCCGGAACCGACCAGCTATCTCCAACTTCCACGGGCTTGTCGGGAAGGAGGGCGACAATCGCCAAACTGTCGCCCGGAGTCTCCAAAAGATCGAGTTCATTCCGGGTAAGGGGACCTTCCGCCGAAACTCGTTTTAATCCTTGTCGATAACCATGCACGGCTATTTGAGATCGTTCTTTACGAAGAAGGGAATCCACCAGATTCTCCGATACGGAGATTTTTGCACGGCAATTTTCATACTGCCGGAGAGCACGAAACGCACGGGCATCGCGACCCGCTCCTTCAAGACGCTGTTCGACATACTTCAACTGTGCCTCGACATTCAATGGATGGGAAAGAGCAGTCTCTTGTTGAGGGGTCAGCAAATCCCCTTTGATGGTTATCGTCGACTCCACGCCGAAAACTTCGGAGCCTGTGACCGTTTCTTCCAAGCGGTAGGAATCTGCTCCTAATGCGTGCTGAGTAAGGTGAGTGGTCCCCAAAAACAGAATACTGACCACGCTCAGCAAAGCTAAAATCCTTGGCGTTCCCAATCCAGAGTAGGGCATATCAACTTCCTGTCTTCAGTGTGTGGATCCAAAAAGAAGGTCAGGATCGGGTGTCAGCGCCATTCGCAGGTTATTGCAGGCGATCACAATTCCCCATCCTTAACATCTTGTTATAACGCATCCTTTCGCCGCTGAGAATGTGATTTCTCGGGACAAATCCTGGTCCGGAAACCTTTTTGGGGAGAAATCAGATTTGTCCATGTAGCTCACTTTTACCGAGATTCTCCAGAGACTTACAATTCGTCCTCATTCTTGCTAACCTGACCAAAGAGTCGAAAGAAACCGCTCTAATCGTACATCGAAAACGGTCTCGACCCTCTGAAACCGATCCCAAATTCACCAGCGACACACATACCCTAAACAGAAGAAGAATTATGAGTGCTAACCGCAGAGACGAAGTGAATCAAGCAATTGAAGATGTGGATTTCAGCCAAAACAATTACCAGGTTGTGCTGAACACCACGAAGGGAAAAATTGTTCTTGATTTGGATGGTGAACTTGCCCCCGGCCATGCCAAAAACATGATCGGATTGGCCCGAATTGGATTTTATGATGGTGTAATTTTTCATCGGGTCATTGAAGGGTTCATGATTCAGGGAGGATGCCCCCAGGGAACTGGTACGGGGGGACCTGGCTATACGATCGCTGCGGAATTCAATAGTGCTCCGCATGAACCGGGTGTTCTTTCGATGGCTCGCACTTCGGATCCTAACTCAGCAGGTTCTCAATTTTTCCTATGTGTCGCCCGAGTTCCCCATCTCGATAATCAATACACTGTTTTTGGTAAAACGGCGGACGAAGAAAGTCTGCAAAACGTGCTGGCGATTGGGAAAGTCGAAACGAATTCCCAAGACCGCCCACTGGAGACGGTGAAGATTGAATCCGCAGAAGTTGTAGTGAACTCGAAGTAATCTGATCTCCAAAGATCATTACGCAGGTAGCAGGATACCGCCATAGGTGGAAACGCGTCGAATTAAAATCGCGACGGTGGATGATATTCCCGCTGGAGGGGGCCGAGAATTTACGATCGAAGATCGTATTGTGGCCCTCTTCGAGCAGGGAGGAGATTATTATGCCCTGGACGGAATCTGCCCCCACGCGGGAGGGCCACTGGGTGCCGGTGAGTTAAACGGTACAACCTTGACGTGCCCGTGGCATGGCTGGCAATTCGATGTCAGTACGGGCAAACATTGCCTCACTCCTCAAATCTGTCAGGAAACCTTTCCCGTCTCCGTGGAAGGAAATGATATTTACATCGAATTGCCCCCAGCTTGATGTGAGAGAGAGATTTGATTTACTTCGCACGTTATGGATTTTCTCTTGCTGATTGGGAAAATTCGCCTCTCTGAATGAGAAGTCGTGATTCGCGTGTTAACAATTATGCCGAAAATTGCGATTTGGCAGAGATGATCTTTTTTCAGGTGATGCTCCCCCTGATGCCGTCCGATATTAAAAAAGACAACGTCCGCGCATGGCGATGCGCATTGATAATGGATGATCATAACGCGGTCCAAAGAGCCGAAAGGCAATGCAGACTGCAACCGTACCGGGATGGTACATACAGGGGAGGCAAGGATGTTCACAGCTACAGGGAAAAGCTGTTTGGCCCTTTTATTAAGTACTCTGCTAATCGGCTGTGCCAGCTTGCATAGCGGAGGTTCCAGCAGCGGCTGTAACGAATGCGTCTCAGGCGGCTGCGACACGGGCTGTTGCGAGTCCGGCTGTTGCGAATGCGAAGCAGGATCAAATTGCGAATCATGCAATTATGGTTGCGAGGTCGAGAAGGGATCGCCGGAATGGTGGGCGATGCAGGCCGAAGCGCCTGTCGGTGCTCGTCAGGTCTACAAAAAAGGAAAACTGTGGCCTCCGTTCCCCCGTCCTACCGGCCCCAAACAACAATTCAGTCATAAATATCATGCGGCCCATTACTGGCCTTATCCCTATGTCTGCCAGGATCGGGCCTACGTGAAAAATGTGATGGCCTTACAGGAAGACAAAGGTTGGCAGCGGCTGACCACCTTGTTCGACTATCACTTCGACGAACATACAAACCAGTTGACTCATTCCGGAATGGAACAGTTGATCTGGATTCTTGAGGAAGCTCCTCCTTCACGACGTCATCAGATCTATATTCAGAAAGTCGTTGGGCAGGATACCAATACTATTCGGGTAGAGAACGTGCGAAATACTTTGATCGAAATGGCTGGAGCCGAGGCGTCCAACATCAGTATCGAACTGAAATCGGGACGCAACTACGGTCGACCGGCGATGGAAATCGATACGATTCGCAAGGCGGAAATCGAATCGATGCCTGAGCCTCGTATTCAGTACACAGCTCCCAGCACGACGTCCGAAGACCAGTAAGCTAATTAGAGATACCTGTTTTTCGCAGACCTGCCTGAAAGGGCAGGTCTGTTTTTTTTCGCGAGCGTGAGAAATCAGGGATGACTTAATTTCTGAATTTCGTCTGCTGAGAGCGCCCGGTTAAACATCTGCACTTCGCGCAGTTGCCCGTGGAAATGATCGTGTTGTCCATTCCCGATGCGTAAAGGTTGCTCGGTGCTCAAGTCGTAATTTTCCGGCTGAAACTGCGCGGAAGATGCGATTTGTTCTCCATCAAGATAAAGCTTCAGTTGGTCACCTGCTCGTATCGCGGCGACATGATGCCATCCGGGAGGAAAGGTTCTGTCATGAGTCGCACACGCCCCCGCCGTTCGTGACCAGATGCGGCCGGAAGGAATTGTTCCGACAAACAATCTCCCTTGATGAACCGACATCGACCAGGCGCGACGGTATTTGACATCGGGAGTCAGATCCACCCTTCCCAGATCAGTCCAGTTCTGCTCTCCGTCATAGCGATAGACGGAGGCCAGGGGGAGGGAGCCACAATACATCTTTCCGTTGTAAACCGCGAGTGGCATCGATTCGAGTTCTTCACCCAGACGTCCAACCAACTTCCAGTTGTCTTCCCCTGCATAACGATAAATGCGAGCGTTGGGCCACTCACTAACATAGAGAGCCCCCTCGTAGACAGCGAACCCGTAGGTCTGTGTCGCGTCTGGCAAGAGTCCCACTTTTTTCCATTCGGAACCATCGTAACGATAAATCGCTCCCTCGTCGTAACCCGTCGCGTACAGATAACCGTTGAAGACCGTCAGTGATTCAACTCGTTTACCCTCAGGCAGGCCGCAGTTCGTCCATTCGGAATCGCCTTCATAACGAAAGAGTCCTCCCGGACTATAGGTCGAAGAGGCGTATAACTTATCTTTGTAGACAACCAGACCATTAATCGCTTCCGCGTCAGGCAGGGAACCACAGGACATCCACTCTCCATTTTGCGTGTAACGAAAGACTTTCCCTCCCCAGTTTTCATTGGGCGAATCCTCCAATGCGGAACCGCGCAAACGGTACTTGGATGTGGCAACGTAAAGTTCGCCATTAAACTCGGCCAGGGCACTTACGGCATTACTATTATCGGGGGCACCACAATCATACCACTGTTGATCACCTTCCCAGCGATAAAGATGTCCGACTCCATCCACTCCTGTTTCGCAAGTTCCGGCGTAAAGCTTTCCACCATAAGTTGCCATTGAATAGATGAAAACCGCATTCCCAACCTGACCATGATCGGTCCATTCCGGTTCCAGTTGTCCGTTATCAATTCCAAATTGAAGCTGGCGGTAATTGGATTGGCTGGATGTAACGCCGGAATTCGTTTTGATGGTGAGATTAAAACCACGACGCGTGACCGGGTCGTACTGGCTGATCAAATCCCCCACAAGATCATCGGTTTCCTCGGAAGCCTTCACCCATAAGGAGAGCGAAAAATCGCTTGTTCCAATTTTCGACAGAGGAGAATCGTCTATGACGATCTCGCTGTTCACTCCGCCAAACTGAGCGGCAGCAATATCAGAATCTTTACTAAATTCGATCTGCTCAGAACGGGCCTTAGATTGAGTACTGGAATGGTCATTGATATCGGTATCCAACTTCCAGTAACCAATCGGCTTGTCCTCTGCCCAAAGGGGAAGAATGCAAAAAAATACGGAGGCAATCACGACGCAGAGGCGAAACATGCTGAACCTTTCCTGTCTCAAGTGAAGATCTTACTTCTCTTGTAACAGGATCCGATTTCCCACCGCAAGGACGAGTTGGTTCAGGAACGATCTTTCTCGGATTTATCTGACAGGGTTGGAATTCGGATGATTACGGTGATCCCAATCATTGCCAGTAAAGCGAGGAGGCTCTTGCCGATGATGTGCATATTGGACAAGGAGAGAGACACCCCCACAATACAGATGACGATCACAATTGCCTGAACCTTGACTGTGGGGCGAACTCCACGGAGCTCCTGCCAGTCACGGAGAACCGGGCCTACCAGCGGTGCGTTAAGAAGGGCTTCATTTAATCGAGGGGAAATTCGAATCAGGAAGAAACTCGTCAGCAGCAGAAAGGGAGTTGTCGGAATGACGGGAAGGATTGCTCCGATGACCCCTAATACAAAGAAGAGACCCGCCAGAAGTATATAAACAATACGTTTGACCCCAGTTACCGGTTTGGTATGAATGGATTCGGAACCATCGAACTCATCCGAGATCGGTTTCGCTTCCAGTCCTGAACGGCCAGAGGAGAGCGAACCCTCTTCGGCTGAGTTATGTGATTTATCTGGGGTCTGCACTTCGCGAATCATCTTGGTCCCATACAGGTTCCAAACCTGCCTTATGTTGGAGTGAAGGGGGACTCAATGCCATCCTGGCAAAAACGAATCATTCTAGGCAATCGTCGAACTCCAGCAAGGGGAATATCCTGTAAGACCTGAGAGCCCACTTAGGAAAATTTTAGGCAGTAAACCGGTGGTAAGTAATGGGAAATGTTCTGCCAGTTCTTCCCCTGATTCTCGGAAATCCAAAGATTTCCAGTGGTTGACCCCATCGCCAACGTCTCCCCTGATGCATTTATCGCGAGTGCGTGACGATACACGATGTCGAAGGCGTGTTCCTGGGGAAGTCCGTTCGTCAGTTTCTCGAATGTTTTTCCTCCATCCCGAGTGTGGGTAACCACCACCGCTCCGCCGCGGGGGATTCGGGTTTCATCCTTCGTTGCGGGAACAAACCAGGCGACATCGGGATTCTCGGGATGCACGGCGACAGCAAAACCGAAAACGGAAGGATCGACCTCTTTAATCTCCGTCCAGTTGAGCCCACCATTCTCCGACTTAAAGATCCCATTGTGATGTTGCAGCCACATACGATCGGGCGAGGCAGGGCAGTGGACCATTAGGTGTGCATCTTGTGCCGCCGGATCAAAAGCCTGCTCGGGAGGCATATATTCTGCTCGCAGACCTTCGCCAACCAACTTCCAACCCTCCCCACCATTCAGACTTTGCCAGACACCACCGGTGGAGACAGCAACTGTAATCCGATTCTGATCTCGAGGATCGATACAAATTGAATGTAATCCGGCGTGGTCTTTTCCTCCCCCCATCCATTTCTCGCGAAGCGGATCGTTCCAAAGCGATTCAATCAATTGCCAACTGGTGCCTTGATCGTCGGAATAGAATAGTCCACCAGGAATCGTCCCGGCCCAGATCCGGTTTCCGGCTCCGGGTTCGAGAGACCAGAATTCTTCGAGTGCAGCTGGGGTCGATTCTCCGGAATGTTCAAGGATGGTCGCCCCTTCTGGATAAGTCGGAAGTCCACACTCGGTCCAACTGGCCCCTCCATCGTCAGACCGATGCAACTTCGGGCCGAAATGTCCGTGAGTTAATGCGGCATACAACAGGCCATCTCGCGGATCTCGCATTAACATTGAAACCGGTTCCCCCATGAATTCATGTCGAGAAATCGACCAGTCCGCAGACGTTTTCTCGAAAATGAATAACCCTTTACGGGTTCCCACGTACATTTTTTGACTCATCGATTTCTCTTCGAATTTGAATTTCAGATTGTTGAAAGTTAATGGAACAAATATGGGTTGAACCCGCTTCCTGGCGGTTATCCTCCCGAAAGAGCCTGCATAACATAAATTTCAGCATCCGTTTCAATCGCGGTTTCTAGAGGATCGGTTCCTCGAACCAATTCTCCATTGAGAAACAGATTGATGTGGCGTCTGACCCGTTTCTGCTCATCCAGAATGTAACTTTGTAATTCCGGCTGAGCGGCGAAGACCTCTGCTAACACCTCGCCAATCGTTGAACCGGGAACATTGCATTCCCGGACGTCAATTAGTTTGAGCAGATTCGGAGTGAAACAGACACGTGGCATTCGAGCAGTAAACTCTCACTGATTAGGGTGTGAAAAACAGCAGTATATGAATCGGTTTATTTTAATGAAAATATTTTCAGGTGGGAATCTGATCCGGAGTCAGAATTGCCGCCATCGCCCAAGGTCAAAAACAGGACACTGCCCCAGAATTGAATCAGGTTGGCCTTGAGAACCTAACTTGTTTGGTCTACAGCGGTTTTTTCCGTGCGAAAGACCTGCAGGCCCTCTTTTCAGGGGGGGCCGTCACTTCAATTTCTGTTCCTGTATTGGTAGCATTCGATCAGTGATCTCCCAGCCACGTTGCGGCGTTCGTCCGGGAGTCCAATTGCATAAACCAACAGAGGGAGGTTCCCAATATGGCGACCGAGGATAAATTCGGTGCCGAGGCACAATTAAAAACTGGTAGTGGTGAATACACCTATTACAGCCTGCCCGCTCTGGGCAAAAAACTGGGCAAGGATTTCAGTAAACTTCCCTATTCGATCCGCGTCCTCCTGGAGTCTTGTCTACGAAATCTGGATGACTTCATCGTCAGTGAAGAGGACGTTAAAAATATCGCCAACTGGGACGCCAAGAACGTCCAACAGGTCGAGATCCCCTTTACACCCGGTCGTGTTGTCCTGCAAGACTTCACCGGTGTTCCCGCCGTCGTAGACCTCGCCGCACTGCGTGCCGCGATGGTTCGCATGGGAGGCGATCCGAAAAAGATCAATCCACTCGTACAATGCGACCTCGTGATTGACCACTCCGTACAAGTCGATGCCTTCGCAAGCAAATTCGCCTTGCAGAAGAACGTCGAAATTGAATTCGAACGGAACAAGGAACGTTATCAGTTCCTCCGCTGGGGACAGCAGGCGTTCAATAACTTCCGCGTCGTTCCGCCAGCAACTGGGATTGTGCACCAGGTAAACCTGGAGTACCTCGCCAATGGTACGCTCGTAAAAGATGGTGTTGTCTATCCTGACAGCCTGGTCGGTACTGACAGCCACACGACAATGATCAACGGCCTCGGTGTCGTCGGTTGGGGAGTGGGTGGTATCGAAGCCGAAGCGGTGATGCTCGGACAGCCCATTTATATGCTGCTTCCGGAAGTCGTCGGATTCAAACTGACTGGCAAGTTGCCAGAAGGGGCAACCGCGACTGACCTTGTACTGACTGTGACCCAGATGCTCCGAAAACATGGAGTCGTGGGCAAATTCGTCGAATACTTCGGCCCGGGGCTCGAAAGCATGAGTCTTCCCGACCGAGCGACTCTTGCCAACATGGCTCCGGAATATGGAGCCACGATGGGCTTCTTCCCGGTTGATAAAGAAACCGTGCAATACCTGCTGCGAACGGGTCGCGATCCGCAAGCGGCCGAATTGATGGAAGACTACTTCAAAGCTCAGGAGATGTTCCACACTGCGGACTCACCTGATCCGGAATTCACCAGCACATTGGAGCTCGATCTCTCCACCGTCGTGCCCTCAATGGCAGGTCCCAAACGTCCGCAGGACCGCATTCTGCTGACGGATATGAAATCCCAGTTTGAGAAAGATCTCAAAGAGACTTTCAATAAACCGAAGATGACTGATCCTGTCAGTATCGAAGGAATGAACGGCGACAAAATTACCGATGGTGCAGTGGTGATCGCCGCGATCACCAGTTGCACCAACACCAGCAACCCGTCGGTGCTCATCGCCGCCGGACTCGTCGCTCAGAAAGCGGCCGCCAAAGGCCTGAAGCCCAAACCGTGGGTCAAAACCAGCCTCGCTCCGGGAAGCCGTGTTGTGACTGAGTATCTCGAAAAATCGGGACTCGACAAATCACTCGACGAACTCGGTTTCCAGACGGTAGGTTATGGTTGCACGACCTGTATCGGCAACAGCGGTCCTCTCCCCGAACCGATTGCCAATGCGATCGTCAAAGGAGATCTGGTGGCAACCTCGGTGCTATCTGGGAACCGAAACTTCGAAGGGCGTATCAACCAGCATGTGAAAGCAAACTATCTCGCGTCACCTCCACTGGTCGTGGCCTATGCGATTGCCGGAACAACTGACCTCGATCTCGCTACAGAACCACTCGGACAAGACGAGGCAGGTAACGATGTCTTCCTGAAGGACATCTGGCCGTCGGCCGACGAGGTGCAGGAGGTCATCGACTCGTCGATCTCGCGCGACCAGTTCATCAAGCAGTACGCCACCGTCTTCGACGGCGACGAGCGCTGGACGAGCCTGCCCACCCCCGAGGGGCCCATCTTCGAGTGGGACGACAACTCGACCTATGTGCGTAAGGCGCCGTACTTCGAGGGCATGTCGATGGACCTGACCCCCGTCAGCGACATCCACGGCGCGCGCGTCATGGCGACGCTCGGCGACTCGGTCACCACCGACCACATCTCGCCGGCCGGCAACATCAAGGCGGGCACGCCCGCCGCGCAGTACCTCACCGAGCACGGCGCCGCGCAGAAGGACTTCAACT
>JAGQQC010000115.1:8179-11250 GCA_020426395.1 Planctomycetaceae bacterium | reverse complement strand
AGTCCGCCGGGCTGGCTTCGACTCCGGCGGCCTCAAGGAACGTCGGGAGAATGTCGCGTAGCGCGGATGCTTTATGCCAGGTCACACCCCGTTCGTCGGAGCCCATCCCCTGCGGCCAGCGCACCAGCATGGGAACGCGCGCTGAGGCTTCGTACGCATAACTTTTCCGCCACAGATGATGATCGCCTGTCATATCGCCGTGATCGGAGGTGTAGACGATGAGGGTGTTCTCCAGTTCGCCTCGCTCTTCGAGTGCGTCGAGAATGCGCCCGATTTGTTCGTCAATAAAGGAGACAGAACCGTAATATCCCTGACGCGATTTCCGCACCTGTGCTTTACCGAGGTCACCCCGCCAGAGGTCTGAGGCTCCTTCGGGTTGATGTTCTTCATTGCGGTCTGCCCATTCTCCAACGGCGGCTTCGGGGAGATCACGGTCTTCATAAAAATCCCACCATTTCTGCGGTGGATCGTAGGGGCTGTGGGGTCGCGCGAAAGAGACCTTCAGAAAGAAGGGTTGATCTCCCTGATAGTTTTTAAGAAACCGGACTGCTGCCTCTCCCGTCCAGTGTGTCGGATGCAGTTCGGCGGGAAGTTGATACGGGCCTCCATCAAAATCGTTGAAACCGATGCCGGTGACATCGGGATTCTTCGTCGGAGCGACGGAGTAAAACCAGGAACGATAGTCGCTACGGAAATCGATCGACTGTTCGCGCGAGGATTCATCTAGTAATGCGCTATGATACCCGTGCAGGTTGCGCTGCGGTGTGTAATGCAGTTTTCCGATGACGAAGGTGTAATACCCGTTGTCGCGGAGCATCTGCGGCATTTCATTCGGATATTTTTCGGCAACCTTGAAGTAACCCAGCATACCGTGCCGCCAGGGGGAGAGCCCGGTGAGTAATCCGGCTCGGGCGGGGGTACAGGTCGGGGTACTCGAATAAGCGGAGGAACAGATCGCACCCTGGTTGGCGATGCGATCGAGGTTCGGTGTATGGATCAACGGATTTCCATCGGCCCCCACACAATCTCCCCGATGTTGATCAGACATGAGAAAAAGGATGTTCGGTTTGTTCAAATTTTTAGGGGCAGCGGAACCGGTCTTACCAAAGGTCGCCGCGACCAGGCTTCCGAAGCTGGCGGCCAGCATTTGACGTCGATTGATTTCAGCGCGAAAGAGGGCATCCATTGGAAACGACCTGTAATAGAGACGGAGTTGATATAACGTTTGATCTACGATCTGAAATTCCGTGAAATAGTCTTTCATCCTAACGGATCGAAGAGGAAAACGACACCATTTTTGTGCGGGAAGCTCGATTGTCACCGATCGAATTGCTAACGGTCCTTGTGAAAAAGAAAGTCAGTCGAGACAATAAAACTCCTCCTCTGGTAATGGATGAAAGAGAAATTTCTATGAGACGGCGATTAACTCTGCAAAACCTGTTGCAGCCTGCATTGACTCGATATGGGCACTTTTTCTCTGTCTGTATGGTCACTTGGCTATTCGTGGGGTGTGGACCTGCGGAAACGCCGGTTGAAGAAGTATCTGTTTCCGAAGTCGATGCAGGTGAAGAGTTGCCTCCCCTGGAATATGGACCCACAGACTGGCCATACTGGCGCGGACCGACCCAAGAGGGCAAAGTTCCCGTCGGAGCAGGTTCAGAAAAAGCATGGACCACGTTGGAGAATGAATTGTGGCGCGTTAAAGTTCCGGGGAAAGGACATGCTTCACCGACCATTTATGGCAACCAGATTTTTCTAGTCACAGCGGATGAGGCCGCCGAGACTCAAAGCTTGCTTGCCTACGACCGCGATTCAGGCGCGGAATTATGGAATCAAGTTGTCCATCAGGGGAACTTCCCTTCCAGAGGGGATGTGCATTCGAAGAATTCGAATGCTTCCGCAACGGTTGCCTGCGATGGCGAACGAGTCTTCGCGATGTTTCTGAACGATGCGCAATTGTATCTGACCGCTTATACTCTCTCCGGTGAACAACTTTGGCAAACGTCGACCGGCCCTTTCGTTTCTCGATTCGGTTTGGGACCGTCACCCGTATTATATAAGTCTTTTGTCATCGTGGTTTCGGAACATGCCGGAGGAGGTTACATTGCCGCGGTCCATCGCAAAACGGGCAAAATCGCCTGGCGAGTCAAACGGTCTCAAAACGATTCCTATTCATCCCCCGCCATTTTTAATGTCGATGGTGTTGATCATATGATCTTGAGTGGCGATAGCCAGGTTGTCAGTTACGACCCGGCCAACGGGAAAGAACGTTGGATCGTAGAGGGAACAGCCAAGTCCACTTGTGGAACGGCGGTTCGTTGGGAAGACATGGTCTTCGCGTCAGGCGGGTATCCTGGTCGAGAGACGGTTGGAATCCGGGTGGGAGAGAGCGTCGAGAAGATCTGGTCTGCCCGCGAGAAATATTATATTCCCTCCATGATCACTTTTAAGGGGCACGTTTTCGGGATCGCCGATGATGGAATTGCCTGTTGCTGGGAAGCGAAGTCTGGAAAACAGACATTCAAAACCCGGTTTACAGGAGGATGCTGTGCTTCGCCGGTTCTCGATGGGGACCAGTTGATTGTGATCACTGAAGATGGTGTGTGTAGTGTGTTGAATCAGAACACCGGGGAGCTGGATATCGTGATGAGTCGGATTATGGGAACAAACGCGATGGCGACTCCCTCCATCTCGGGCGACCGGATGTATCTGCGAGTAGCCGAGGGCCTTGTACCGAATCGTCAGGAATACCTGGTCTGCCTGCAGAAGTAATCCGGTTCAGGGAGGATCAATCGCGCGATGTCCCAGTTTCAGGGAGCCCGGGTACTGATTACCGGTGGACTTGG
The DNA here is from genome assembly GCA_020426395.1 of Planctomycetaceae bacterium. Taxonomy (GTDB): domain Bacteria; phylum Planctomycetota; class Planctomycetia; order Planctomycetales; family Planctomycetaceae; genus Polystyrenella. Next base: position 8,404 of record JAGQQC010000115.1, on the reverse strand, counting down.
ATTCATCGGCGCGAACCTTGCGCGGCGACTTCTTTCCGAGAAGGCGACTATCACGATCGTCGATAGCTTGATCCCGGAATACGGCGGGAATCGGGCCAATGTCGCTGGTTTGGAAGATCAGGTGACGGTCAACATCTCCGATGTCCGCGATGAACACAGCTTGCGGTATCTTGTGCAGGGGCAGGACTACCTCTTTAACTTGGCCGGCCAGACGAGTCATCTCGA
>JAGQQC010000115.1:0-8151 GCA_020426395.1 Planctomycetaceae bacterium | reverse complement strand
CCGTTTACGGATTTGGAAATCAACGCCCGGTCACAACTTTCGATTCTGGAAACTTGCCGACGGGAAAATCCCACTATTCGCATCGTTTTCGCCGGAACCCGACAAGTCTATGGGAAGCCTGAGTATCTTCCCGTTGATGAAAAACATTTACTCCGGCCAGTAGATGTGAATGGGGTCAACAAAATGGCGGGAGAGTGGTATCACATTCTGTATAACAATGTGTACGGTATCAAAACGACCGTTCTCCGATTAACGAATACCTATGGGCCTTGTATGCGGATTAAAGACGCACGACAAACATTTGTGGGTGTCTGGATTCGTCAGTTACTATGCGGAGAACCGATTGAAGTCTGGGGAGGAGGGCAGCTTCGTGATTTCACTTATATTGATGATTGTCTGGAGGGACTCTGTCTCGCAGCGACGCATCAAGAGGCTCCGGGAGAGATCTTCAACCTGGGAGGTTGTGAAGTCATCAGCCTGGAAGAACTTGCGAAGTTGCTAGTGGAGGTAAATGGTTCCGGAGAATATCAACAACAGGACTTTCCCGCAGATCGGAAACAGATCGACATTGGCGACTATTATGCCGACGACCAGCAAATCCGCACTCGTCTTGGTTGGGAACCACGTGTGACTTTGCGCGAAGGTTTGCAGAAAACACTCGATTATTATCGAGAACGATTAGATTCGTACTTGTAGTGCAGTAGTAATCGATCCTGAAAGAAATTTCAAAAGATCATTGACAGATAACACAGCCGCTTGGTGGTTCAAATACCCTGACTTAGTTCTTCAACTTTCCAACGCTTCCTGATTTCTTATGGTCGAATTGCCCTACATCAAACAATGCGATCCACACGCCGGGTACCATGCCTGGTGGGTGGAGATTGATGCGGCGGTCATTGAAGCCCTTCAGAAAGAACGGTATCTGCTCGGAAGAGAACTGGAATTGTTCGAACAGGAGTTCTCTAACTGGCAGGAAGCATCCCATACGATCGGGGTCGCAAATGGAACCGATGCGTTGTTACTCTCGCTTCAGGCATTGGATGTCGAACCGGGAACGGCGGTATTGACTCCGTCATTTACTGCCGTCGCGACCGTCAATGCGATTGTGCGAAGTGGGGCGCTGCCCGTGTATGTCGATGTGAATGTCGAAACAGGTACGCTCTGTCCGCAGTCAGTCGAGCGGACATTGAAACGTTTGACAGAAAGTTCCTCCCCCTTGAAGCCGGCTGCTTTAGTCGTCGTACATTTGTATGGGTTCCCGGCCGAGATGTCTCGTCTGTGTGCGTTGGCGGAAGAGTATGCCATTCCCATCATCGAAGATGTGGCCCAGGCCCATGGCGCACGATATCGGAATAAGCGAGTGGGAACATTCGGCAAACTGGCGGCGTTCAGTTTTTATCCCACCAAGAATCTCGCCGCGCTCGGAGATGCGGGAGCGGTCGTGACTGGTGATGCTCGATTGGCGGATCGAGTACGAACGCTACGCCAGTATGGTTGGGATGAAGCACGACAGTCGCAGGAAATAGGAATGAATTCTCGTCTGGACGAACTGCAGGCCGCCATCTTGCGAATCAAACTGCGGCACATCAATCAGGAGACACGCCGTCGCCGCAAAATCGCAGAGCAATATGCAAAGGGGCTGCAACGAACAGGATTAGTTCCAATACTATCGCTTCCAGAAACGGAACCGGTGTTTCATCAATTTGTGGTTCGCACACAGGAACGAGCTTCCCTACAAGCCTTCCTCGAAGAACGCCAGATTCAAACAGCCATTCATTATCCGCTGGCTGTTCATCAGCAACCGGCCTATGAGAAAGGTTATCAAGATCTGCTGAATCAGGGATTGATAGAACCACTCGCGGGCACGGAAACGTTGGCCAACAAAGTTCTCAGTTTGCCAATGTATCCTCAGTTGAGCGATTCGGCCGTGGAGCGGGTCGTCGAAGCCTGTACGGAATGGAGTCAGCAGCAGGAAAGCCCAAGCGAATGACGGATTCTGTTCAACAATCTATCGAACATTTCGTTACCTTGTTCGACGTCCGGTTCCTGCCGCTCGGTTTGTCATTGTATCGATCATTACGAGAACATTCTCCTTCAGCAGAGTTGTGGGTCGTTTGTCTGGATCCGCAGGTTGAGTTCGATTTAAGAAAATTGGCACTTCCCGGGTTGCACTTGATCCCGCTTCAATCGATCGAGTCCCCCATGTTACTAGCCGTCAAACCAACACGGACCTGGACCGAGTATTGCTGGACATTGACTCCGTTCACGATGGAGGCGGTTTTTTCACGCGAAGAGTCCGTTCGACGGGTGACGTATGTGGATGCAGACCTATTCTTTTTCGATTCCCCCGCGACCTTGTTCCAGGAATTGGAGGAGAGTGAGAAACAGGTTTTGATCACCGAGCATGCTTATGCGCCCGAATATAATCAAACGGCAACGAGTGGCCGTTTTTGCGTTCAGTTCATGACGTTCAATCGGAGTGAGGCGGCTTTGGATGTCGCACATTGGTGGCAAGAGCGGTGTCTCGAATGTTGCTCGGAGGTCCCGGTGGATGGGAAATTCGGCGATCAGAAATATCTAGATGAGTGGCCAACCTTATTTGGTGATGCGGTGCATGTTCTGCACGCGAAGACAAAAGCGATCGCGCCGTGGAATGTCGGTTATTTTCTGACGCAAAGTCCGGGAGAACTACAACCAGTTTTTTATCACTTTCACGGATTTAGAATGTATCAGGGAGGATGGTTACGCTGGTACTCCGGTTACCAGATTCCCGAACGAGGAGAATCTTTCTATGAAAGATATATCGCCAGCTTGAATCATTCCTTCGAGCAATTGCGAGAACGGGAGATTCAGATCAGCTATCCCGCTTTAGACCGATCGCCACTCGAAATCGCCCGGCGCTGGAAACGACGCTGGAAACAAACGGAAGCCTGGTATCGCTTGCGGAATGCTCCCTTTTGACAGTTCTTCTCAGGCGCCGTTACACTGAATATTCAACAGAACGGCATCCCTCGCCTCAAATAACCTTAAAGGTGAATCATGACGGCATCCCGTAGACTCTTCCTGAAATCCGCCGCGACGGGAACTCTCCTGGCTCCGGTAACGTTGTTGACTGGGAATTTGGCCCGTGGAGAAGAATCTGCGTTGGTGGTTCACCCACCTGATCACAAAACGGGGGAAGTCATACGGACGACGGGCGAACTACTGCCTACGGGCGAATTTTTACGCGAGGAACGGCGACTTGTCCCCGTGGCTGGAGCAAGTGAAGTCCTGGTGTGTGGGGGTGGTCCAGCGGGGATTGCAGCGGCTCTCGCTGCTGCTCGAAGTGGAGCGAAAACACAACTGCTCGAATTTGCTGGATGTCTGGGAGGGGTTTGGACAGCGGGGCTGCTCACCAAGATTCTCGATGCCGGAAACAAGTCCGGCATCATGCGGGAAATTCTGACGGCGCTGTCAGAACGAGGAAGTCATGTCGCCAAAGAAACCGATGGGACCGTCTACGATCCGGAACTTGCCAAACGCGTTCTGGAGGAGATGTGTGTTGGCGCTGGAATTAGTATTCAGTTACATACATTGGTCGTTGGGGCGGTGACCGATGAACGGAATAGGTTGGTTGCCGTTATCACGGAATCAAAATCCGGTCGTCAGGCCTGGTTGGCGGAGCGGTTCATCGACTGTACGGGCGATGGAGACCTCGCCGCGCAGGCTGGTTGTCAGTTTGATGTGGGGCTGAGTGAAAATTGTGAATGCCAACCCATGAGCTTGATGGCGCTCATCACCGGACTCGATCCAATCGAGGTCGAACCCTATTTACGTGAGACCGAGTCTGCCGCCAAACAACGTCTGTACCAGTTAATGCAGAAAGCGGGAATTAATCCTTCTTATAAAGCCCCCACCTTAAGGTATCTGCACGATGGTATTTTTTCGTTGATGACGAATCACGAGTATGGAGTTTCCGCGTTTGATGCCGGGGCAATTTCTCAGGCGACAATTAATGCCCGCAAGGAAGTCTTCGAGATTGTGGAAGGCTTAAGAAAAATTGGAGAACCCTGGGCCAGAATTGCCGTTGTGGCCACGGCAGAGCAAATTGGTGTTCGGGAAGGTCGACGGATTAAAGGCCGCTATGCGTTAACGGGAGCCGATCTGGTCGCCGGATTACGGCATCCCCAGGCGGTTGCTCGTGCGAAATTCCCGTTTGATGTGCATGCTCTCGAATTGTCCGGAAATCCGGATGTGGTCGAGCAATACCGAAAGCGGGGAGTTAAAGCGTACGATATTCCCTATCCCGCATTACTCTCCGCTGAGGTGGACAACTTGCTGATGGCGGGTCGATGTATCAGTGGGGACTTTCTGGCGCATTCCAGCTATCGGGTGACAGGAAATGCTGTTCCGATGGGCGAAGCAGCCGGCACTGCGGCCGCTCAGTCGATTGCTCAGCGGATCATGCCTTACGAGCTTGAATGGAAAACGGCCCGGAGTAATTCTTGACTCCGAGCCGTTCGAATTTATTTCTCGTTTTGATGAATTACTTTTCCAGTAATTCGGGCAGCAGCTTCTGCAAATCTTCGACATTACTGGGACGGCTATGAACCGTTCCCTGTTTGTCTACAAGGAACATCGTCGGCACCATGATGATTCCGTACTCCATCGCCGCAGGGCTTTCGTCTCCGCCCGGTTCGTAAATCTGCTGCCAACTGATCTTTTCCTTGGTTAGATAAGGCCGCACATTTTCGGGTGTCTGGTCGATGTTGACTCCCAGAATTTCAAAACCACTCGCACGATATTTTTCGTACAGTTCTTTCAGGAGTGGTAAGTCTTCCTGACACCGGTTGGACCAGGTCGCCCAGTAGACAACGAGCAGCACTTTCCCTTTATATTGGGTGGAACTGACTTTGCCACCAGTGAGGCTCTCTCCATCCAGCCGGAACGGTTGCTCTTCCGAGTTCAACCGTTTGAGTGCACCGGTTGCCCGTTTGGCGACGGACAGCTCCGAATGAGTTTTGGCAATTTTTTCATACCATTTTTGAGCTTCGCGAGCCTCGCCACTGAATTCCTGTGCGAGGGCCAACTGGAACATCGCTTCGGCGGCATCAATGGACTCCGTATTCTCTGTAGAGAATTTTTCGAGTTCCTCCAGCCACCACGATTGAACCTGTTGGCGATCTTCATCTGCGGTAGCGGCTTTAAGGCGGGCGCTATACTCCGCCAGAATGCGCCGATAGGAAACGTACGCACTGAGTTGATGGCCTTTGAGCGAACCTTCCAGTTTGATCAGTCGATCGAGCCCTTTAGGATAGCCACCGGTTTGCACAGCGGCGGCGAGTCCGTCGATCATTTGTTGTAACCACTGATTTTTCTCTTCCACATTCGAGGAAGCCTCGACGAGTTTTTCCAGTAAGTCCGCTCGGTTGGCGTTGTAGCGAGCAATTTCAGTGATATTGTCTGACGGGCTGGGACTGTTCGAGTCCAGTTTCTGCAAAGCATCCAGAAGTTTCTGAACTTCTTCGGGAATTCCGGCCATCGCTTCAGTGTTCCCCAGCGAGGTAATGCTGGGTTGCATCAGGATTCCACTGGAGAGTTGGATTGAATCACCGATGAGCGCTTGCGGAACGGAGGTCAGTTTCCAAACATCTCCAATCCTGACGATTTCTCCTACTTGTACGAGCATCGTTTCGGAACCTGCTTCCACAATCGACATCGCATTTTCATAAACGAGCAGGTCTTGATTCGCTTTGCCTTCATCCGCAGGAATCAGGCAAGGTTGTGTGGCATCGAATCGCATCCATCTGGATTGGGAATTCAATCCCCGTGCTGCACTGAGGGCTTTCTTCAACTGCCCCGACACATCGTTCAAATTTTCCTGTATCTGTCGAGCCAACTCATTGGAGATTCCCAATTGTTTGATTTCCTGAGGGGTCATCATGACCTGTTGCAGGGCAGCCGCATCGTTATTGATAAATGCTTCAATCGCGACACGGCTTGCTTCTTGCGCCGACAGGACTTTCCATTCATCAATTTTTCCATCCGCATTCTTATCGATTCCCCAGCGAGAACCGGCGGTATTTAACCAGCGGCATTGATCAACTTTGTTATCAAAGTTGCTATCGACGTCTCGGTAAACTTCGATGCCGTACTGATAGTATTTCCATTGATCGACAATGTTGTCACCATTGGTGTCAGTAAAACGACGGAGAACTTCTCCCTGGGGGCCGAGTACCACCCAACCGGAGGCTTTTCCATTTTTCTCTACATCGACTTTGCAGTTGGGATATTCATCTGCGGTCGGCGTTTGATACTCAATTCCTTCTTGCACCGGTTTGAATTTGAGGACGTCAGTTAACTTCGGTCCATCAGCAGCCCGTAAGGAAGTCGGAGCCAACAGGCTCAACGCAAGCAGCATGAAAAAGTGGTTTGCGGAAAGGGGGCGGAAAGCGATCCTTGCTTTCATTATCAAATACTCCTGTTCTGAATGTGTGCCTGGCCCACAATTCAAAAAAGTCTATGTCTGTTTTCGGGTCCGTGAAAACGACTGAATTGACGCTGTTCAGATTTCCCAGTTCATCCAGTTCGCCGGGAATTATAGTCGAAAAGTCGGATCCGAGTCAGGGCCAGTTTTCAGACCGATTTTCGAGGCCTGGTGAAGCCCAACCAGAGGGCAGGGTCTGCTCAGGATGTAAACCGGAACGGATCGGCATTCATTTCGTAACCAGGCCTCATACCGACATTTAGGATCAAGCCCAGAGCCGCGCAGGTGGAGAGCAGACTGGAGCCCCCGTAACTTAATAGCGGCAACGTCATCCCCGTGATCGGCATCAATCCGACAGTCATTCCGGTATTAATTAACGTTTGCGTCGCTAATAGGGCGACGATTCCGACGACGAGCAAGCGTCCGAACGGTTCATTGGTGGTATTGGCAATTTGCAGAGCTCGACCGAACAGGACAATATACAGAAGAAAAATGGCCACACCTCCGGCGAACCCCCATTGTTCGCCGACCAGGCAAAAGACGAAGTCCGTGCGTCCTGCTGGCAGATAGTAGGCTTGCGGATCTTCCACTGTCTGTCCGGCAACAACGCTTCCCTGAAGTCCCCCGAGTGCAAGCATCTGCTTAGAGTGATGCAAGTGATATCCGTCACCGCGCGGCATTGCGCCCCCGTCCTCTTGCTGAAAGACAGTCACAACCCGAGATTTTTGTTCCGCCGACATTCCCAGCCAGAGTAGGGGAAGCGAAACGATTCCCAGAGCGATAATCAATAACAAATGCCTTGGTCGCGCCCCGGCAGCGAACAGCATCGCAAATAGAACCGGCAGGAATAAAAGTGATGTTCCCAGATCCGGTTCCTTCAAAATAAGGGCGACGGGCAAAAAAGTGAGTGCGAAAGGAATCAAGAGACCTGTCAACCGGCGATAGTTCCGGCGATACATCAGGTAATGGGCGAGCGCCATGATATAAGTCAGTTTGGCAAACTCGGATGGTTGCAAATAGGCCACCCCTAACGGAATCCAGCGGTGAGACCCGTTCCGCGCCGGCATGAAGTAGACGACGATCAGTAATAGGAGACTAATACCAAACAGCAGATAGCTGAGCGGAATCAAGCGTCGGTAGGAAATCGTCGTCGTCAGAAACAGGACTGGGAGAGATAACATGATCCACATCAACTGGCGCTGCATAATATCACCGGCCCCGACCAGCTCATCTCCCCGGGCAATCCCGCTGAGGCCGATTCCCATGAGACAGAGCGCACAGATCACCACCGTGAAAGATGCCCGTTGCATCCACAACGAAAGAAGTGACGTCCGTGTTCGACGATTCGGCAAGGCGATTGCCATAACAGCTTTGGTTCCTCCTGAACCTGCACCAGATTGAAAAATGTACAATTCGAGAGGCGATGTGTACCGAATTCCGCCATTTGGGGAAACCCCGGTTTTGTCGAGATCTTGAATATGGGTGACTGTGCTTCCGAGTGGACAAACAATTACGAACGCTTACACTCCCAAAATGCTTTCGATATGATGAACGCCACAACATATTGAGCAACACACCAGGCCACTTTTTATCCCCAAGCATGAAAACAGGTTTATCGATGACGACCATGGAAACTCCCCCAGCGTACGAGCGTTTAGTGGAACTGCTGCGAGAAAAAATGATTC
>JAGQQC010000114.1 GCA_020426395.1 Planctomycetaceae bacterium | reverse complement strand
TCACTTTGGGCTGAAAACCGGCGGAACCTTGATTTTAGGCCCCAGTGAAAATACGGGAGATCTTTCCAGTGAGTTTGAAACGATCGATCAACACTGGAAAATATTCAAAAAAACTCGTGACGTCAAAATGCCCGCTGACTTGCGTATGCCCCTATCTAACAGAATCAACAGCACCACAGGATTGAGAACCCCAATTCAGCATTTAGACACATCGATTCACGAAGTTTTTGAACAACTTCTCGAAAAAACACTTCCCCCGAGTGTCGTAGTAAATGACCAACTGGACATCGTTCACACATTTGGAGACACCTCGCAGTTCATTCGCTTACGGAAGGGGGTACCTTCACTCAAGCTCACCGATATGCTTACAGATAACTTGCGGACGGCAGTCGCGGAGGCAATCTTTCGTTCTTCCCGCGAGAATCAAGCCGTCAGTTTTTCACAAATCGATTCCGAACGTGAAGGATAATCGGTGAATCTGACGGTCTCCCCGCTACAGACAACCGTTCGTAATGGCGCATATACACTGATTTCATTCGAACGAGCAGACTCACCTGCACGGCCTGAACCACACGAAATCGAAAATCTTGCAGAAGCAACCCGCGATCATGTCGAAGCTCTGGAATCGGAGTTGAATTTCACGAAACAAAATCTTCAGGCGACTGTCGAAGAACTCGAAACAAGTAATGAAGAATTACAGGCTACAAACGAAGAACTCCTTGCCTCTAATGAAGAACTCCAATCCACCAACGAAGAACTACACTCCGTTAACGAGGAACTGTACACGGTAAACGCCGAATACCAGAACAAGATTGATGAACTGACGGTTCTTACCAGCGACATGCATAACTTGTTGCAAAGCACGGAGGTGCACACAATCTTCCTGGACAAGGATCTCAGAATCAGGAAATTTACTCCTCAAATGGCCAAAGTATTTCACCTGATCGAATCGGACATCGGTCGTCAGATTCAAGGTTTTGTGCATACGCTCAACTGTGAAGATCTGGTCGAGAAATTGGAGAAGGTTGCCGAAGATGGAGAACCGCATGAAGAAGAAATATCTAATCCATACCATGAATTCTATCTGTTAAGAATTCTGCCATACTTAAGTGAGAATAAAAATGAAGGTGTTGTATTAACATTAGTAGACACCACCATATTGCGAGCAGCGGAAAATCGATTCAAAACGGCATTTGATCTCTTTCCGTATGGAAAATTACTCGTTGATCGGTCCGGGAACATCACGTTGCTCAATAAAAATCTGGAAGAAATGTTCGGGTACACTGCGGATGAACTCTTAGGCCAACCCGTCGAATTACTAGTTCCAGAAGATCGACGCAAACACCATATCAATCTCCGAGAAAGTTATAGCAAAGCCCCCTTCACCATGCAGAACATTGGCCCTGGTGATTTTGTCTGGGGATTAAAAAAAGACGGCACGCGGATCCCATTGGATATTTGTATCTGCCCGATTGATACCCTGGAAGGAACCCAGTTTCTGGCAACAATTATTAACATTACAAAACATCAAGAGTTGAGAAACTCGTTGCGAATGCAAATTCAACAACGAGACCGTTTTCTTGCAACACTTTCACATAAACTCCGAAACCCTATGGGAGCAATCCTTGCGGCAACATCCATCCTGGATGACTCTTCAACTGAAATCCCCGAAGTAAAAGAACCTTGTAAAGTAATTCGCCGTCAGGCAACGCAATTAGCCACTCTACTTGATGATCTACTTGATGTATCCCGTGTGACACAAGGGAAAGTCCGTTTACGCTGCAAACCAACAAATCTAGTAGAAGTCTGTCACGATGCCCTGGAAGCGGTTAATCCGCAAATAGAGGTGCATCAGCATTCTTGTACCATAGATTTACCCCCAAAGCCTGTCTGGGTGAGCGGGGATAAAATCCGCCTGATACAAATCATCCAGAACTTGTTATCAAATGCGATCAAATATACGTCCGACAAAGGGATGATCGACTTATCTCTCACAACAAATGACGAACAAGCTGTTTTATTGTTACGTGACAATGGTTTTGGCATGACATCCGATTTCATCAGGAATGTGTTTGATTTGTTCGTACAGGCGGAACGCACTCTTGATCGAAGCGATGGAGGAATGGGAGTTGGATTGACACTTGTCAAAACACTTGTCGAACTACATAAAGGAAGCATTGAGGCTCATAGTGATGGATTAGGGAAAGGCAGCATTTTCACTGTGCGACTCCCATTAACTGAGGAGCGAACTAATGTTGAAAATAAAGATCGACCTGAATCATCAAGGCCAGAAGATCTCAGCATCGTCTTGATCGAAGATAACGACGATGTCCGCGAGATGATGAAGGAACTGCTCAAGTACAATAAATACGATCTCGTCGGGACAGCCAATAATGGGAAAAGTGGCTTAAAAATGATTATGGAATATAAACCTGACGCCGTATTACTCGACATCGGCTTACCCGAAATGAACGGCTATCAGGTCGCACAAAATGTTAGAAAAGAGCTCGGAACAGGTATTACTCTGATTGCACTCACTGGCTATGGAAGTGAAGAGGACCATCAAAATACCGTTGAAGCCGGATTTGACGAACATCTCGTTAAACCGATCAACATCACCCAGCTCAAATCAGCTCTGCACCTTGCCCAAACACGAAAAAGTTTCTGACCTGTGATGGGCTATCTATTCAGCAACAACGCCCTATTTCTCTACACTATTCTTACCCATCTTAATGAAATAGAGCTCCCAGCCAGTTTACTGCCCGATCTGCTGAATTGACCGGAAAGACCCCATGCTTCAGGAAGTCACGCAGGAAAACATTGCGAAGTACCTAGCCTCAGTACAGTTTCGTGAATCAAGTCAAAACATGATTGCGAAAACGCTGGCGTGGGGCGTTTCAAATATCGTGATCAGAATTCGCCCAGAGGTGGGTGATGACTTCGTCCTTAAGCAATCACGAAAGCAACTCCGTACGAAAGTTGAATGGCTCAGCAATCTCGACCGTATCTGGCGAGAAATGGAAGTGATGCGAGAACTACACACACTTCTTCCTGAAAAAGTCGTCCCGCAGATTCTGTTTGAAGACCGGGACAATTATCTTTTCATCATGGAAGCTATTGATGAAGAGCATCTAGTCTGGAAAGCGGAGCTATTAGAAGGGCGATTTGAGCAATCAGTTGCTCAGAATCTGGGAGAATACCTGGCCTGCATCCACAGACAGACCTTCATGAATACGTCATTCCAGTCTCAATTTCAAGACTGGGAAGTATTCGACCAATTGCGGATCGATCCCTTCTATCGATTCATCGTGAATTCACATCCAGATTTAGAAAACTGGATTAACAAATTAATTGAGGAGATGTCTGCTCATCGAATCTCGCTGGTATTGGCTGATTTCAGCCCGAAGAATATTTTGATTTCCAAACAGGGAATTCACCTGATTGACTTTGAAACGGCACATTTTGGTGACCCTGCATTTGATCTCGGTTTCTTTCTCAGTCACCTGTTGCTGAAAGTGATTCATTTTCAACAACAAGGATCAGAATGCCTGCAACTTGCAGATTTATTCTGGAAAGCATATACGCAGCATTTAGCGAGTGAATCGATTGACCATCAAACGCATACTTTTCAAATGGATCTAGAAGGACTCAACCATCGAACCCTGCATCATCTGGCCGCCTGCATGCTCGCGCGCATCGACGGTAAAAGCCCTGTTGACTATATTACAGAAGAAGCAATCAAGGAGCAGGTCCGATCCTTTGCGCTCTCTCTGATTCATAATCCTCCTGTCTCTGTACCGAAGTCTTTTTCGCGGTTATCTCGTTTCCTGAATTTACCCCTGTTACTTGAAGAGTAGTTGACTCAAGAAAATCAATCTCATGACGATCATCGACGATGTCCACGCCCGGGAAGTTTTTGACAGCCGTGGGAACCCAACAGTGGAAGTTGAAATCCGCTGTCATAATGCCCGTTCCGGCAGAGCCATCGTACCGAGTGGAGCCAGTACCGGTAAATTTGAAGCGGTGGAATTGCGAGATGGCGACCCTAATCGCCTGCAAGGAAAAGGAGTCACCCGCGCCGTTAAAAACGTAAACAGTGAGATTGCCGAAGTACTTATCGGTAAAGATGCTGCCGATCAACAGGCAATTGATAAGCTGTTGCTTGAACTCGATGGAACACCGAACAAGTCACGGCTGGGTGCCAACGCGATTCTCGGTACCTCTCTCGCTACTGCCTACGCTTCCGCCGAAGCACTCGGTCAATCTCCCGTTAAACGATTCGCCGATATATGGGCAGCCTTTCTTCCGCTGGAAAGCAAACAGAACCGAAACCGGACATCGTTACTGGGCCAATCCCTACAGCTTCCTCTCCCCATGGTCAATATGATTTCGGGTGGACTCCACGCGGGCCGTAATCTCGATTTCCAGGATTTCCTGATCCTTCCTGTCGGTGCGACTTCCTACCGGCAGGCTCTTGAATGGATCGTCACCTGTTATCATCAACTAGGAAAAACACTGAACCAGTACGGACATGAAGGAACCTTAACTGGTGACGAAGGGGGCTACGGACCGAAGTTAAGTGGAAATAGCGATGCGATCAATTACATCCTGGAAGCCATCGAAAAGTCCGGGTTGGAACCGGGGCACGATATCGCCATAGGACTCGATGTCGCCAGTACCCACTTTTATGATGCCGATTCTCAAACATATCACTTGAATGCGACGGGCGACGCGGCACTCTCTTCAAGCGATGTGATTGACTTACTGGAAGAATGGACCGATCAGTTTCCGATCGTCAGTATCGAAGACGGCCTGGCTGAGGAAGATTGGACAGGATGGCAAGAACTCACAGCGCGACTGGGAAATCGAGTGCAACTGATCGGCGACGATCTGTTCGTCACCAACGCCAAACGCCTGCAACAAGGCATCGAGAATAATGTCGCGAATAGCGTGTTGATCAAGTTAAACCAGATCGGAACTTTGACTGAAACACTTGAAGCATTGAAGCTGGCCTTGGAACACGACTACTGGCCTGTTATCTCCGCCCGCAGTGGCGAAACGGAAGACACCACCATTGCCGACCTAGTCGTCGCTACCGGCGCCGGCCAACTCAAAGTCGGCTCCGTCAGCCAAAGCGAAAGATTGGCGAAATACAATCAGTTGTTGCGGCTGGAAGAGCAATTAGGCGAGAACGCGGCCTATCACGGTGGTACGATCTTTCAAGACGCGAAAAAGTGATCATAACTCACTCCTCCTATCCCAACAGCTCTCCACAATCCAGTCAATTCAACTCACCATGCCTACTCAAGTTCATTCCATATTGTCGCCAAGTCAGGTTTCGTTTGCATCAGGATCCGTGCGATCGCAGGGCGGTTGTAATTTCTTAAACGCTCGAAGGACTCTGGTATCTCAGTGGTGTGTAACAGTTCGTGAAGCCGAACGTAGATGTATTCCTGTGCTGGTTGGGGAAGCATGTCGAAAGAATCGGAATAGATCATGTAACTACAGGGATACTCGAACAGTCGAGTACTCAAGTTAAATTGGCGAAGTGAATGTCGTCCCTTGTTTTCAGGCCCTAGTGCTGCGAAATATTCGGCGAAACCTGATGTGCCCGCAACGGGATCTGTCAACTTAACTTCATCAACAAACAACATTTGTTGAAGCAATGTGTCACACTCGTTTTTCCAATATTCTTCTGGTTTACTTTCATGCTTTGCGATTCGCCAGGCATATTGAATTCGACTGAACTGGTTATGCATGTCGAGCTGATGTTCAAATACCATCAAGGCCACGATATCACTATGCGGTGTAATGTAGTCCTTAAGATCAAAATGTGTGGCTAGTTCCACTTGATTCAATCCCGTTTCATTGATGATCGGTTTCCGCGGACGCTTATTATCGGGGAGGTGAAAGTTACCCATATGCTGAGCCGTCCCATGCGTTCCTGTCACATACCAGCCTCCCCAACGCTCGGAGAGAGGACTGGCTTGTGTTGTGCGAAAACTGCCCGCCGACACAACTGGCATCCCGGCGGGATCAACAAACATGGAGCGCGCCTGTAATCCAGGAATGTTCCGTGTGCGAGAGGACGAGTGACAAGTCATACACCGGGCAATTTCCTGCTTAAACTGCACCTGTTCGGGGTTTTGATCAAGCCGATAAAAAGCGAGCCCCAACTTCGGATCAGGCACAATAAATTCCAGAAATCCGCCAGGCACCACAGCGACATACAGATCATCATTGAAATAAATGGCACGCGGAGTCTTTGGCGTAATATGCGCCCGTTGCACGCTGGTCTTGGAAAAGACAAGAAGTTGTGATGTGGGAGAGACTTCCAGCTCCGATAATATTGCGGAAAGATATCCATGATTTGAATCATAAGAAAGCGAACTCGTTCCCTCGTCAATCTTTTGTTGCAGATTCGTCAAGCTGTTCTCTGGTTCGGTACGAGAATAGAGAATTGGTTCCGTTTCAAAGTTGAGCAACTCCTCCGCATGGATATCGGTCAATGCAAACAGTACTTGAAAGATTATCAAACCAATAAAGATTCGAACCATTATTCTCCCTCCTGTGATGCAGGTGAGGGTAGTGCAGCCTGATCGATTTGTTTAAGACAATACAGCATACTTCCCGTTTTAATAATCAGATGCCCATCAATCACTGCGTATCCATACTGAATTGAATCAGCAAAGGTGATTCCCTGGCTGGCCAGTCGCTCTCGATTGCGTTCGCGATCTTCATCAGTTTGTGGACGACGTCGTTCCTCGCCTGATTCACGATTCTCACCCGCCAACGGATCTTCTGCTGTGTAGAGAACATTCTCAGCCAGAACTTTGTATTCCGGTCCTGAAGCCAGGACAGTGGTGGTCCCTCCTTTTCCGAAAAAGTAAACCCGATCACCAATGCCATAGGGCGTGGCATAACATGGCTGCCCGAGTCGCTTTGTATAACATGGCTTGCCCGTTTCCGCCTCAAAACAGTAGACCACTCCGGCACGATTCACCCAATAGGCGTAGCCGGCGTGTACCATCGGTGATCCGAAGCTAGCCATCGCTTTGGAAGTATTCCAAAGAACTGTGGGAGTGTATTGCCCTTCCGATTCCGTGACTTTCAAGGCCAGATTCGATTTTCTTGCCGATTCCTCTCGTTCGTTGTTCATTCCCGGAGAAGCTCCGATGAGAAAGCAACCGTCATTGAATGGAAGTGGTGTAGAGGATCGGTTTCCACCAACATCTTCATAAGTCCAAAGGAGTTTTCCCGTTTCCGAATCGTACCCATCGATGCTGCCACTCGCACTACAAACAACATGGTTTTGCCCTCCGATACGAACGAGTGCTGGAGAAGCATAACTCACTCGGCTGAATCGTTCTTGCATCCAAAGTGTCTCACCGTTCGTCTTATCTACTGCGAGAAGATAAGAGGGGCCTTCGTGATCGACCACGACAATAATTGCATTCTCGGTCTGTAGAGGAGAGGCAGCCAAACCGATGCGAACTTCGAATTCTCCATAGTCCTCCACCAAGTTTCGCGTCCAGACTTCCGTTCCCTCATGGGTCAGAGCTATCAGTTTTCCCGTTTCAAAGAACGCATACACGCGGTTTGCATCTACCGTGGGAGTAGGTGCAGAGCGACTCTGAAAATAATTCGCCCGCACAGGCTGCGCGGAAGGGGCATGATAATCCCAGACGATATTTCCATTCTGTAGATCAATCGAAGTGATGTGGCATTCGTTCTTCATTTCTCCTTCGATCGAAGTTGTAAAGACTCGATCTCCCCAAATCACCGGGCTGGATTGTCCTTGGCCAGGCAGACTCGTCTTCCAGGCAACATTTCGTTCAGCAGCCCAGACGAGTGGGAGTGAGGTCGGTTCAACAAGATCCGCTCCTGCCCCTAAAAAACCTGGCCATCGGGGAATCGTTTTGGAAACAGGCTCTTCTGCAAATAACTTCGAGCGACTTGCATATGAAGTGGTCCCGTATGTTGTCGCGAGTAAATGAATCGTGACCGCAAGTATAAGTAATTGAATAATTCTAATCATGATAACCCTCCAATAGGCGACGAGTGTTATTTAACTGACGCAGCCCGGGAAATAGATTGTTTGAATATGAGGATTCGATGCTAAAGTGCAGGAACGCGGCATTTTTTTCAGACTGCTGAATCTGATTTTGTTCAAACACCGCGTTCCTACAACTACAAGGAATCTTCCGATTTGAATGGAAACCCCGCTCCTGCCTTGAGTACCGGTCCTTTATGTCTGGCATACTCCACATAGAACCAGGTGAAACGCTCAGGGCGTTCCAGAATCCAGTAGATGCGGAGAAGCTCATCTTCACTGGTATAGGAAACTCGCTTTCCGTCCAGTTCATCAAACTCAGCAATTCCCGGCATCATTTTTACCGTTTCTTCAATAAGGGGAGCATCCTCTGGAATGACGTCTTCACTCAAGCGCCATGTCCGGTTTGCTTCCGCGAACTGCTCTGGTGGTTGGAAAAGTTCTGCTGATGAGCTGTCAGAACACCCCGATACGGAAATTAGACAAAGCACCATGATAAGCAACGAACTGATCGCACCGGTCATAGAAATCTTCCCGCATGTATTAAGATCAACCAGGGTTAGAGTTCCAACGCATCGAGATTCTGTTGAACAACTAAAGAGATAAGACATCTGTCATCCTTCATCGTAAGGTGTGGCCAGAAACAAGATATAGGGCCGAATTCTTGTCTCTGAACCACACCCACGATTTTCCAGGTTCTAAAATCCGTTGGTAATTTCACCATCATTCTTTCCAAATAAACTGCGAAAGACTTCGGTATCGATACCGTTCCCAAAGAAATGCACGCTTCCATCGCACATTGCGGCATTGATTCCTCCGGGGTGCCAACTGCGGGGGGACATCCAGCCACGGCCATGGGCAATTACGTCGGGAGTGCTAGCGTTTGGAGGTTGATAACCATTCACCAACATTCGCGACTCTCGCCCCCAAAACCAGGTGTAGGCTCGATCGGTTTTCCAGCCCAGTTGAGGACAGGCGGTGGCTAGCGAACGCAGATCGGGTTCGATAATGGAAGGGGCCGTTCCTGTTTCCGATAACCCACCGTCTGGATAAACGGGGGTAATACACTTCGCAACATCCGCGTACGCAAGTCGAGGATCAGCATTGTCGAACTGTTCGGTGAGAGTGCTACCGGCAGGGGTGTAACTTGCACCATTCCCCCGTACGATTTCTGCCATCATAATGGTATGCGTTGTGCCATCAGTGACATCTTTGAATTGGGTAGCCGAACCGTAATAGAACAGGCCATCTGTTTTTTGAGCAACCGCGTCATAACTTAACTGACGACCACTGCCAAAATTCATACCATAGTTATGCCCAGCCCAATTGGTTCCGTTGTAAGTTGAATGTACAGGAACAGGGTCCGTAGGACACAGATATGTAAAAACGGCTGTCTCTGCCGCCACTTTGTGTACCGGGTTTAGTGGTGCACGAAAGGAGGGTCCCGTGAAAGTGGGGTCCGTTACAGGTTCTGAAAAATCAATCAACTCTTCCAAATTCGCCTGCTCCAGAAAGGGAAGTATCTGAGCGTGCACTGCAAAAGTATCTGAGGTCTGTGATCCCAGGCCGGGAAACACTGAATGAACGGACTCATAGTTGTGGAGTGCGAGTGCGATCTGCTTGAGGTTATTTTTGCACTGTGTCCGTCGCGCAGATTCCCGTGCCGACTGCACAGAAGGGAGTAACAGCGCCATCAGAATTGTGATGATAGCGATGACCACCAGAAGTTCGATCAGGGTAAAACCCCTCCGTTTCAATGGAGTATTCGGGGATGAATCTTTTTTAGAAAAATGCATATTGGTTCAATCCTCTGCAGGAGTCTGGGTAAATTTAAGGCTGAAATGAAATAAGAATGCCCCGGATTATGTAAAATCACGACAAACTCTGGGCGCAATTTCATCTCAATTAAACGCAAGATTACTCACTGAATACGAGAGGTTATTACGGTCACTGATTGCATGCTCACACGAGGACGAAGTTCGAACTTGTGGAGAGCGAGCATATACCTGCGCGCGAGCATGCAATCAGGGACCGTAGAACAGAAAACTCGATCTGAATGAAATCAGGAAGTCTCCCGTTTCATCAGAATGGTGATCGCTGATTCCGACCTCACAATTCACACAACACAGGTTTGCTACACATTAAAGTGCACTCAAAACGCGCAGCAGAACATTGAGAGAGGAAAAGATCCCGCAATTCAGCGTATAAGACGATCCGAAGGACCATCGGGGCGAGGATCAGACTTTGGGAACCGGTTCAGGTGGTTCAACCAGGCGACAAGGGGAAGTGATCGAGCAGAGGGGCTGTCGATCTTCAACGTCAAAGAGAATTTTGAATGTTTGAGGTGTTTCGAGTCGATACCAGGGAAGTGAGTTCACGGCCGTGCTATGTCCCTGACATTTCATCATCAGCGAGTGAATCACGAATCGTACTTTTGAGGAATCTTCTTCTTCGGATTCCTCCGAATTATTTTCGGCAGCTGGGGCCACCTTTTCAGCATCTGCACCGAACGCAGCCTCATCATGAACATGTCCTGCTGAAATGGAAATACTTCCGCAGAGACTGCCCGGATCGACCTCTGGAAGGACAACGACGACTTCCTGATTTCGACCGGATTTCTCTCCGTTGGGACCATTATCTACACAAACATCCAGCGGCTTTTCACGATGAGCGAGTCGATTTTCCGCTTCCAATAACTCCCGGAAATAGGCTGGGGGAGTGACCTGATGTTTATCAGCCCAGGCTTTTTTCTCAGCGTGAGAGTGACAGCAGCAATTACGCCAGCACTGTTCAGCGGAGGAGCAACCACAGACCGAATGTTGGCAAGGGTAGGGGGAATCTTCCCGCTTAGAATCGCCCTGTGTAGGAAAAGAAGGCAGGGGGATCGGAAATATTGTGGCGCAAAAAGAGAATAAGATCAGAATCGACACTGATCTTAGACCGTGCAATAACCAGAATTTACCGAGTTGGTGTAACATCGAATAAAAGCAACCTACCCCGTTTTGAGGCGGAAAAGTCACGCAACTCGCTCTCCACTGGTATCAGGGTATCGTCAGGACGCATTCAAGACAAGGACTGTCCAATATTTAACAGCCATTTCTCAAGTTCGGGAAGCTCTGGCATCTCCCAGCTGCACACAAGCCCTTAGGGATCGGAGACCTTCGTCACCACGAATACGAAATTCCCTTCATAGACAT
>JAGQQC010000113.1 GCA_020426395.1 Planctomycetaceae bacterium | reverse complement strand
ATGCAGGCGAATGGTGGGAATCTGGTCGGATTGTATACCCCCACTTCCTGGAATGGAGGGAGCAGTGTCAGCCACCTCGACACGGATAATGCCGCCTATAGCTCGTTGATGATGGCACATAGCCGCCCGCCCGGTCTCACGGCCCGGACCCTCGACCCGATTGAGGTGGGCATCTGGATGGACCTCGGTTTCAATATGACAGGCGTTTCCAACTCGGCTCCTGTCGCCGTGGCCGATAGTGGAACCGGTTTTGAAACGGATGAAGCGATGAGCTTTACCATTGGAGATCTCCTGGCGAATGACTTCGATCCCGATCCGGGGGAAACAGAAACGCTCTACATTTCGTCTGTGGACACCACGTCGACTACGGGGACGGTGAATGTTGTCGGAACTGGCATGCAAACCCGGTTCACCTCGACCGGCCCCTTCGCTATTCCCCCCTTTGGACCGCCGAGCACATACGACCTCACCGTCAGTGGCGTCAGCGGCATGATTCGTGACGTGAACGTGAATCTGAACATCACACACGATTACACGCTCGAATACACCATCACAGTGATTAGTCCGAATGGAACGAGAGTCAAGCTCATCGAAAACAGAGGTGGTTCCGAGGACAACTTCACCGATACCTACCTGAACGACGAAGCATTGATCGAAATCGGTGAGTCGGCCAGTTCCCATGCAGCGCTCTCTCCCTTCACCTCCAGCTTTCGACCGGAAGAACCATTGAGTGCCTTCGATGGCGAATTCGCCAACGGCACCTGGCAATTGGAAATTCAGGATCCGTACGGAAACTCCGTGAATCCCGGGTCGTTGGACGACTGGTCACTCGACATCATCGCCCAGCACGTGACCTACGACCCCAACGGTCAATTCGATTATCTGGGTGACGGTCAGCAGGCGACGGATACATTCACCTACACACTGATGGATGAGAATGGCAACTCCGACACGGCCATGGCGACGATCACCATCAATGGCGATGGACTTCCTCAAGTGACGTTACCTTATTCCGAAGACTTCAATGATGACGTCGCCGACAACCTCGCCTTTGTTGGTGAGAGCCGCTGGGGAATTTATACCGACTCCGGTGACAAATCGCTCGTCTTCAATGGACGCAGTAGTTACGGGCTGGGCGTTGCCTATTTCGACACAGCAGCCCCGCTCCCCAGTCAGTACGAAATCGTCTCCAAAGTTTCTTCCTGGTCGACCCCTAATGTCTGGTATGACGGATTCCTGGTGTTCGATTATCAGGGACCGAATGACTTCAAATACGCCGGTATGTTTACCGGGCAGAACGAGTGGATTATCGGTCACTATCAGGGGAACTGGGGCAACCGCATTGCCGAGTTCGATATGGATGATGTCGGTGGTGACATCAAAGCAGATCGCGAATACGTCTTGCTGCTAACGATTAATGGGGATGACGTCGAGTTATTCGTCGATGGAATCAAACGGATTTCTACTACCTTTGTCGGCGGAATCAATAACGGAACAGCGGGTGTGGCTGCCTATAACGCCTGGACGGCATTTGATGATCTGGAAATCGGAACCTCCGTCTCGTACGGCAAACCTGTTGAAAATCCATTCTTCGAGGACTTCGACGATAGCATTGCCGATCAGATGTACTTCAACCATCCCAACTACTGGAAGACGGTGAGTCCTGGCGACCAGGATCTGCTACGAGTGAATACGTCTTACACCGACTTGCTGGCGGTGGCGCATGTCCCTTTGGATCCCGATTTGGCTCTATATGATTTCACCGTTTCGGCAGATGTCCGTTCCCTCGAACCGAATGTCGGTTTGAACAACGGATTTCTGGTATTTGATTACCGCCACGACAACGACTTCAAATACGCCGGTTTTCTGGCGGATGAGAATAAATGGGTGATTGGGCATTACCAGGGAGATTTCAATAATCGTGCAGCGGAACTGGAAGCTTCAGTTACTAATGTGCCCATTAATGTTCGGCAGTGGTATAGGTTGGAGATTTTGATCATCGGGGATTATGTCGGGCTTTCTGCAGATGGCCAATTCCTGATCAATGCCTCCTTTGGGGATGGATACCTCAGTCAGGGAGCCGTTGGTCTTGCATCGGATCGCTCATTCACCTGGTTCGATGATTTCTACATCAGTGAAGATGGCATTACCACTTCCCCAGCAGCGGACGCGCTGTTTGCTGAGTGGCAAGAGGAATCGAACGAAATCCTCATTTAGCAGATAACATGCTTTTCGGCATAAGTTTCCTGGCGTTTTAAAGTAGCTCCCACAAGCTTATTGACGCTGAAGGTGAAAAATTCCTGAACTCACTCCTTTTTGTGTTTTCATGCAATATCTCACTCTAACTAGATTGAAACGCGTCCATGAGAAACTTTAACTGGCTTAGCCCACTTTATCTTTCCGTGGGATTATTCACAAAAACATGTTTTCGTCGTCCGGGTAAAGGTCGCCGATTCAGTCGCACTTCGCTCCCGACTCCAATCGAGACACTCCAAGACCGGACATTGCTGACGATTGCTTTTCATTTTATTTATCCCGGTCCAGTCGGTTCCGGTATCGGCTTTGAAGATGCGACCGAAGGGCAGGCACGACGCGATGCCCTGGAATCGATCGCCGCCGAATACGCCAGCCTGTTCGACTCATTCGACGGAGAATCCGCGACAATCGATGTCGAGGTTCGCTCTGAGGATGATGGCGAGGACAACTTGGCCAAGGCATATTATTATGCCTTTACGGGACTCGATCCCGGCTTCTACTATACAATCCCTCAGGTGGAAGCTCTGACCGGCTTTGATACGAATGAAAGTGCAGACGACGCCGTCTTAATCGTCGACTGGGGATATTCATGGGAATTGGACGATGATTTTCAGCCAGGCGAATTCGACTTCTACCAAACAATCTTCCACGAACTCTCCCACATCATGGGATTCGGATCAGCAGTTCTGCAGGATGGCTCGAGTGAAGCGAACGGAGCAGAACTCGGAGATCCCGGACAGTGGTTGCCATTCGATAAGTTTCTGACCGACAGTACGGGTACGAGTTTGATCGATCCCGAAACATTTATTCTCGATTCCAGTTGGACAACTCACAGCATCGGTGGCACAGCGCCGGACAATGGTTTGTTATTTAACGGCTACAACGCAATTAGCGCCAACGGAGGCGATCCGGTCGGTCTTTATTCTCCAACAACCTGGAATCAGGGAAGCAGCGGCAGTCATCTCGATACAGACTATGCTCCGTTTGCACCACTCGTGATGAGTCACGCAGCACTTCCCGGGCTGAACCAGCGGACGTTCGATCCGATTGAAATCGGTATCTTCACTGACCTTGGTTATAAAATGGTCGATGCCGTCAATCTCGCTCCGGTTGCATCACCGGACAGTGGAATCGGATTCGAAACCGACGAGGAAACTCCGTTTATCATCGGTGACCTGCTGCAGAACGATTTCGATCCCACCCCACGCGAGACGGAAACGCTGCGGATCTCAGATGTGGATACATCAGCTACAAAGGGTTCGGTCAATATCATTGGCACCGGTATTCAGACACACTTCAGTTCCACGGGGCCTTTCACGGTTCCGACCGTCGGGACCGAAACATTTACGATTGAAATCACCGGCGTCGACGGAAAAATTCGGGACATCAATCTCAATCTGAACATCGAGCATGATGTCATCGGCGAACTGGCGATGACGTTGATCAGCCCGAACGGAACGCGGGTTGAATTGACCACCAGCCAGGGTGGCTTTGAAGACAATTTCACCGGCACCACGTTCGACGACGAAGGTCTCATCAATGTAGATGGTCCGGCCACTTCCTGGGCAGCTCTCGCTCCGTATACGGGCCATTTTCAGCCCGTCGGCAGTCTGAGTGATTTCGATGGTGAGTTCGCGAATGGGACGTGGCAGCTGGAGATCGTCGATGTCTACTCATCCAATGCAACCACGCTGCTCGACTGGTCCATTGACATCATCGCCCAGCACATCGAGTACGATCCCAATGGGGGCTTCGAAGATCTCGATGACGGCCAGCAGGGTTTCGACACCTTCACCTATACCGTGACGGATAAGAACGGCAACGACAGCACGTCAACGGCAACGATTGCCATCAATGGCATTGCCGATGTCGCCACGCTCCCGTTCGTGCGCGATTTCGAAAGTCTGGGAACGGACGGGCTCCTCTTCAGCGATCCGGGAACGACCTCGATTATCGAAGCGAATGGAACCAACCAACTGAAGCTCAGCAATGTTGGTCTGACCGGTCTCAGTACGGCGCTGGTTGGCCTGGCCGGACCGCCCCCCGGTTCGTTCGAGATCGCGACAGAACTGACCTCGATCTCCGGCCCGAATCGGTGGCTCGATGGGTTTATTATCTTCGATTATCACAGCGACAATGATTTCAAATACGCGGGGATGTTCACCGGGCAGAATCAGTGGGTCATCGGGCATTACGAGGGGAACTGGGGGAACCGGATTGCCGAGGTTGATCTGGATAACGTCAACAGCGATATCGACAGCAATGCCAAATACATTCTGCACCTGAGCATCGATAACGACGACGTCGTTCTGAGCGTCAACGGCATTCCGACTCTCAGCGGCACCTTCGGGAGCGGCATCGGCAATGGCTCCGCGGGAGTGGGTTCCTATCATGCCGAGACCTGGTTTGATCGAATCGAGATGGCCAGCACCGTCTCTTTCGGAACGCCGCTGAGTTTCCCCTACATGGAAGATTTTAGCGACGGTCATGCGAACGATTTTAATTTCAACAATACAGCCTATGTCAGCATAATTGATGATGGTGGTGATCAGAAGTTACAGCTAAATACATCCTCGACAACCGATCTTGCCGTTGGGTTCGTCCCCATCACTGGACTTCCAACCTCGATTGATGTCTCTGCCACATTAAAATCGATTAACGCGGGTATCGGCTGGCAGGATGGCTTCATCATCTTTGATTACAACAACGAAAATGATTTCAAATTTGCCGGGATGTTCACTGGCCAGAATCAATGGGTCATCGGGCATTACGAGGGGAACTGGAGTAACCGACTGGCGGAGGTCGACTGGGATGACTTCGGTCGCAAAATTAATCCGGGTCAAAGTTACGAATTGACCGTAAACATCGACGGATCCACGGCCACCTTGTTCGTAGATGGAGAACGGATTGATTCGGCAACGTTTGCCACCACGATCAATGAACGACCGGTCGGTCTCGCGGCTGAACGAGCCACTACCTGGTTTGATGATTTCGAAGTAACTACAGCGCCCGAGATGCTCGACAGCATTTACGAAGACTTTAACGACCAGATCCTCGATGACTTGACCAGTCCTACTCCTTCCCAGTGGAGCTTCTATAACCACGGCGGGGGCAACTACGCCCTTTTGGGTGATTCAAACGCGGCCAACAACATGGCCCTGCAACTGACGGATGCCAACGCCCGCCTGTCATCGAATTATGTCATTGAGGCTCCGATGCTGTTCCAGTCAGCCTCCGGTGCGTGGCAGGACGGCTTCCTGATCTTTGACTACAAGAATGCCAATGACTTCAAATACGCCGGCACCTTCGCAGGCCAGAATCAGTGGGTTATCGGGCATTACCAGGGTAACTGGGGCAATCGCTACGCGGAAATCGACTGGGACAACGAAGGTAAGTCGGTGAATCCGAATATCTACTACTTCGTCAAACTCGAAGTGGTCGGTCAAGACTTGACGCTGTCAGTTAATCGCGAGGAACTGATCACAATCAGCCTCCCAATGGATGTCTCCGGCGGCCAGGTTGGTTTCGGTGCCTATAACGCCAACACACTCTTTGATTTCTATAGGTATACCGACTTTTCTTAAGCCTATTTCTTCAGTTTTTTCTTGCTGATGCCGAAGCTCCGGGCGACGGCGCTGACGCGTAGATTGATCATCTCCACAATAAGGGCAAAGGCCATCGCGAAGTAGATGTACCCTTTGTTGATATGCGTTCCCAGCCCTTCGGCCAGCAGCATCACGCCAATCAAAATCAGAAAAGAGAGAGCCAGCACCTTAAGGGTGGCGTGTTTTTCGATGAACCGGCTGATCGCGCCGGAGAAGATCATCATGACCATGATGGCGATCACCACAGCCGCGATCATCACATAAATATTTTCTGCCATGCCGACGGCCGTGATGACAGAATCGAGAGAGAAAATCACATCCAGCATGGCGATCTGGAACAGCACGCCTCCAAAGCTGACATCGTCTTCTTCATCTTCACCATTGGAAGGATCCTCCATTTTATGATGAAGTTCCTTGACGCTGTTCCCAATTAAAAAGAGCCCTCCCCCCAGCAGAATCAAATCCCGCCAGGAAACTTCCACGACTTCCTGCGTCAGAAAATCCTCAGGAAGCCCCAGCGATTCCAGAAAACTCAATGAGAACAGTGGATCAGTTAATCCCATCACCCACTTAATACTGAGCAAGAGCAGCACCCGCAGCCCGAGAGCCAGCGCCAGGCCAATGATGCGGGCTTTTTTTCGCTCAGCTTCCGGCAGTCGCCCACAGAGGATCGCGATAAAGACAACGTTGTCGATCCCTAAAATGATTTCCATTGAGGTCAGGGCAATCAGGGCGATAATCCAGTCCATAGGGAAGCTTTCGCGATAAAACAGGTGAGGATGTTATCCAGGGAGTCCCGATTGTAGTCAGTCAATCGCGGATTCACTAGCAGAAGGCGTTCCGTTTTTTCGAGCGGCCGCTTCCTTCTGGCATTCGATGACGCGCTGCCGGAGGAACTCGACAAACTCTTTATCTTTCTGGTCGCTTTCAAAGTGAGCTTTAATTTCCTCGACCGTGATCGGTTTACCGAAGACGACGCAAATCTTTTTCGGTCGAATGAAAATCGATCCTCGGGGCATCGCTTCAAACGCGCCCGCAATTCCGACCGGGATGATGGGAACTTCAGCTCGCTTCAAAATCGACAAAAACCCCGGCTTGAAACTACTAACGACCCCATCCGTCGAACGGGTTCCTTCTGGAAAAAGTCCCACCAGAAAACCATGTTTCAGCCTGCGGACCGCTTCACGAATCGTACTGCTCGTCGCTGCTTCCCGTCGAATCGGCATAACGTAGGTTCGTTTCAAAATGAACCCGATGATGGGGACTTTGAACAAGCTATCTCGCGCGACATAACTGATTGGCCGACGGATGACCGTTCCCACCAGCACCGGATCGAGATGGCTTTGATGGTTCAAGAGCAACAGAGCTCCCCCTTTTTCGGGAAGGTTGTCCTGATGATACCCCCGCAGACGAAACCAGACCGTGCTGAAAATCGTGCTCAATAGATGAAGGAGTCCCCACCAGAAATTAAAGCGATCGGGTGAAGGAAGTTCATCGTCAGTTTCAGGTTTTGAAGTCGGTTCGCTCGACATGGGGAATCTGTTACCGGCAACTCAGGATAAGTGAAAATATTTTCGATCAGGTTCCTCTTTACCGGCTCGGCGTCTGTTCTGCAAGAGGCATTTCGTCAGGAGAGATTCGGGGTCTCCGCAATCGCGGCGGGTAGACCTGTCGCATACGTCGGGTATTGAAATTCGAACGAGAGCGATTTTTTGAGAAACTCGTTCCGGCACCGCTTGTTGAGCCCGCTGGTCCGCTTCGCAGGAGTCGAATCATCGAACTGAGGCTCCTCCGTACCCACCAATCGGGCAAGTTCCCGGTAATACTCTTCCCGAGTCGGAGGCCGATCATCCGCAGTCAGATAAAGCGGAGCGGGGGTCTCAACATCCTCTACCGCCAGCACAACTCGAGCGGCATCCTCAACGTGGATCAGGTTCAACCAGGCTTCCGGGTTTCCTGGGATCGGAGTATTTTCTCGCAGCATCTCAACTTTGCGCAGCAACCGATCTGGACCATAAATCCCTGCCAGTCGAATAATCGAACAGGAAGCAGATGATCCGGAGAAAGAACTTCGTACCCGCTCTTCCGCCTGAAGACAGATTTCGCCCGATTCCGTTTCCGGTTGCGTGGGGCTCTGTTCGTCTACCCAGGAACCATCGCTGATTCCATACACGGAGGTACTGGAAATATACAGAAATCGTTGACAGCGCGATCGAACAAGTTCGAGAACATTTTGTAAACCATCCAGATAAACTTCTTGTTTGGACGGTCCGGCAGAACGGTCATAACCGACGGCATACAAAATCGTGCCGTATTCGCAGGCGGCCAACTCGTTGAGAGAATCGGGATTGACCACATCTCCCACAACGGGGATCAATCCTGTCTGCTGGAACTGATCGGCTCGTGCCGTGCTGCGTGTTAATACGTGAAGATCACGATCTTGAGCTTGCCACAGCCGCGCCACTCGTTTTCCGAGGTAACCGCAACCGATGATTAAATCGGGCATGATTTCATTTCCGTCGATGAGGAGCATTCAGTCCTTCAGCGGGGTAACCCCCAAATCTTCTACGGTGAGCAGGCGCGCGTAAGAAAGGCCATGCTCTTCAAAGTTCGCTTGTCCACCTTGAAGACGGTCGCAGATGCCGACCATTTTGACGACTTCCAGACCAAATTCCTGACAGCGCTGTGCGGCGAGTAAAGCGGAGCCACCCGTGGTCACAACATCGTCGATGACAACCACTTTCTGTCCAGGTTCGATCGGGCCTTCGAGATACTTCTGCGTGCCGTGTCCTTTGGCCTCTTTGCGAACCATGAATCCGCACAGGGAGCGACCTTGTTCCGCCGCAACCGCCAGCACTCCTCCCACGATGGGATCCGCTCCGATAGACATTCCGCCGATGGCGTCGAATTCAACGTCTTTGAGCAACTCCAGCAATCCGTAACCGACCTGTCGCAAACCTTCTGAATGCAAGGTGATCTGCTTGCCATCGAGGTAGTAGTTCGATTTCTTGCCGGATACCAGTGTGAAATCGCCGAATTTGAGAGCCCGTTCCTTAAAGAGTTCAATCAACCGGTCACGATCGTACATTAGTAAAAGTTTTCCCGTGAAAAGAGGTAGGGGGAAGGGAGAGTCCATCTGGGACCGATCTTACTGAACCCACCTCCCGAGGAAAAGGAGCCGACCGGACTGGCTCCACCAAAATCTGATAGTCTACTTCATGACGGGGAAAATTCGCCGGTTTTTCTGCGGAATAGACGAGTCAAATTTCTCGTTTAAGATTGGTGTGTGATTCCACCGTCGTACATGACTTCCATCAGATACAACCCCTGGGCCGGAGCCGTTTCGCCAGCGACAGCCCGACTTTGCGATTCGATGATCTCCCGCATCTGTTCCGGAGGCCATTTTCCCTGGCCAATTTTGTGCAGCGTTCCCATGATCGCCCGCACCATGTTATACAGAAATCCGTTACCGACGATGTCGAACACAACGAATGGTTCTTTCTCTCCCAATCCAGCGGGAGAGCCCCACATCGACCAGCCCGCTTGTCGGCTTACCTTGACGGAGTACATCGTCCGTACGCTGGTCGCTTTATTCGGAAACCGGGTCTCGAAACAACGGAAGTCATGCTCTCCCAGTAAGTAGTTCGCTCCTGCTTGCATCAGGTCGATGTCGAGTGGTGCCGAATGACGAAACGCGTAATTGCGGAGCAGGGGATTCGGAGTTCGGCTGTTGAGAATCAGGTACCGATAATGTTTACCGGTGGCGGAAAAGGTGGCATGAAAATCTGGAGAGACTTCCTCGACATTTCGGATCACAATGTCATCCGGTAGAAATCGTTGCAAACCGAGTTTGACTTTTTCTGGTGGAATATTTGCCTCGGTGGAGAAGTTGGCGACTTGCCCAATCGCATGGACTCCGGAATCTGTTCGCCCGGCGACATAAACGCGTGTTTGCTTGGTCGTCAATTGCTCAACAGCTCGTTCCACAGCTTCCTGCACCGACGGACCATTCGGTTGCACCTGCCAACCGACATAGTTTGTCCCGTCGTAAGCAATGGTCAACTTCAGGTTCCGCATCGATTACCACCCAAGCCGCTCTTGCCATTGGGTAACTTGTTCGGCAACCCGTTCCTTCCCTCCGGAACCATAAGATTGCAGTGCCGCGACTGCGTTTTTGACACCGAGCACATCGAAGACTTTCTCGTCGATCTTATCACACGCCTTCTGAAAATCCTCCAGCGAAAGATCTGCGAGTCGACATTCTCGTTCTTCGCATTCGGCAACCATTTTTCCAACCGTATGATGGGCTGTCCGCATGGGGACACCTTGCTTGATGAGATATTCCATCAAGGCCGTCGCATCAAGAAAACCCTCTTCCAGCCGGGCATTAATATTCTCGATTCGCAGCTCTGCTCCGACAACCATATCCGGAACGAGTTCCAGGCAGGAACGGACCGTGTCGAAGGCATCGAACATTGCGATCTTGTCCTCTTGCAAATCCCGGTTATAAGCCATCGGCAGGCTTTTGATCAGAATTTGTAGTTGTGTCACTGAGGCCATCACGCGTGCGGTTTTGCCTCGAATCAGTTCGAGCACGTCTGGATTTCGTTTTTGAGGCATGATCGAAGAACCGGTCGTGTACGACTCCGGTAACTTGAGGAATCCAAATTCGGTTGTGAACCAGATAATCCACTCTTCTGCCCAGGTGCTCAGGTGCGCCGCAATCAAAGAAAGAGTGAACGTGAACTCCACCAGATAATCGCGGTCACTCGACACATCCAGACTGTTTGTGGCAACTTTTCGGAACCCGAGCAGTTTTGCAGACAGGTCTCGGTCAATCGGTAACGATGTTCCCGCTAACGCCGCACAACCGAGCGGTGAGATGTCCACCCGTTGATAACAATCATGCAGTCGATCCCGATCCCGTTGAAACTTGTCACAATAGGCTAGCCAATAATGCGCCGCCATGACCGGTTGAGCCCGTTGTAGATGAGTGTAAGCGGGCAGCACGGTCTCTTTATCGATATCGCAGCGCGTGACAAACGCCCTCTGCACATCTTCCAGTAAGTGGTCGATCTCCTTGATCGCGTCTCGCACATAAAGACGCAGGTCCGTCGAAACCTGATCATTCCGGCTGCGCGCCGTATGAAGTTTTCGCCCGACATCACCCAGTTTTTCCACGAGAGCC
This sequence comes from Planctomycetaceae bacterium, assembly GCA_020426395.1. Lineage (GTDB taxonomy): Bacteria > Planctomycetota > Planctomycetia > Planctomycetales > Planctomycetaceae > Polystyrenella. Next base: position 242 of record JAGQQC010000113.1, on the reverse strand, counting down.
GTCTCGATGTGCATATGGATATCTTCGAGGCTGGTGACATGTTCAAATTCACCCGCTTCGATTTGTGTCAGAATATCGTCAAGCGTGGCATGGATCTGGTCCCGCTCTTCTGTCGTCAGCAAACCAACTTCTGCCAACATGGCGGAATGTGCTTTCGATCCACGGATATCGACCTCCGCCAGTCGTGCATCAAAGCTGATCGACTCGGTAAAGGTTTCCACTCGGGGATCAGTCTGCCCCTT
>JAGQQC010000112.1 GCA_020426395.1 Planctomycetaceae bacterium | reverse complement strand
CGATGCCATTCTCCCGCCCGCTGGGGATCCCAATTCGCGTTTTCCGTTGGCATCTGAGCATTCACTTTGCTCCGCCAATCTGCCAGTTCTTTCTGTAATCGAGACGCGAGCTCAGGTTGTTCTTCAGCCAGGTTCTGCTCTTCTCCAAGATCCTGTTCCAGATCATACAGCTCCACACGACCATCTTCATACTCTTCGATTAACTTATATCGACCGCTACGAATGGCCCCTGAAGGAGCACAATGGTGATAGTGCGGATAGTGCCAATACAAATTCCTTTGGGGGATTTCCTGCTGGCTCAATACTGCTGGAGCCAGACTAACACCGTCGACCGACTGTTTCTGCGAAGCAGCTTGTCCCGTTAGTTCCGCAATGGTGGGTAAGAGGTCAATACTGCAAACGGGCTGCGCTGATTCCGCTCCTGCAGGAATATGTCCCGGCCACTTTATGATGAACGGTACTCGAATTCCTCCTTCGTACAACGTCCCCTTCTCGGCTCGTAAAGGTTCGTTGGACATCACTTCGGGCCCATCGCCATCAAACCGTTTGAACAAGCCACCGTTATCCGAGAAGTATATAAAAATAGTATTTTCGGTCAGGTTGAGTTCATCCAACTTCTTTGTTAATCGGCCCACAGATTGATCCAGATGCTCCACCATCGCCGCATAAACCGGATTGTTGACTCCATACGATGGTTTCTCTTTGTTCTCATATTTTTTGATCAATTCCTGTTTCGCTTCCAAAGGAATATGAACAGCGTAATGCGGCAAGTACAAGAAGAAAGGACGATCCTGGTTTTCCTCAATAAACCGTTCCGCTTCACTGGTGAGGAAGTCAGCCAGATAGGTTCCGTCTTCGATCTCGCGTTTGGGGGTGGTGCCAAAATTCGGATAGAAATGCCGTCCTCCACTCACAACCCAATCCCCAAATCCATGATCCCCAGGCAGCGATCCCTTCCCCCCTAAATGCCATTTACCAAAACTCCCGGTTTGATATCCGGCCGATTTCATAATCTCTGCGACGGTTTCTTCTTCGAATGGAAGCTGTTGATTGAATTCAGGAACGGTCAATTTCGCAAACGGACGATAATGCCCCGGAATGAAATCGGTCAAGTTGATGGTCGCCGGGTAATTACCCGACATGATACTGGCCCGCGTCGGCGAACAAACCGGGCAGGCGGCGTAGGCATCGGTAAATCGCATCCCAGAAGCGGCCAGGCGGTCGATGTTCGGAGTTTCATGAAACTCATTGCCATAACAGGCCAAATCCCGCCAACCCATATCATCCGCCAGAAAGAGAACGACATTCGGGGGTGTTTTGTCAGAACTATCATCCGCCATAAGTACTGAAGAGAAAACTCCCACCCAGCAGACAGACAGGACAAAAGTTACTTTAATGAGTAAAGGAGAACGCATGAAATTGACTTCCGTTTAACGTTTCTTTCGTGATGGACACTCAGAAGAATTTACGAATTCAAATATTGTAACGGTCACCTCGGGGAAACCCACGCCATTTTACAGGTCGGATTTGTACTTTCCTCCGGGATTCCAGTATTATGGATTCCCTCAAACCCTAACCAATTCGTTCCTTAGACTCAAACAAGCGACTTCTGGCTATGATCTCATTCCGTTCTGTTCTCACTCTTCTGACCCTGGGTACCCTGATTTCCAACGGTTTGCTGTCCTCTGCTTTTTGTGCAAAAAAAGAAGACAGACCAAACATCATCTTTATTCTGACCGATGACCAGCGGGCCGATGCGATGGGATGTATGGGGAACCCGATCATCGAAACTCCGGAACTCGACAAACTTGCCTCAGAAGGGCACCTGTTTAAGAACACGTTCTGCACAACCGCGATTTGCATGACGAGTCGCGCGAATTTCATTCTGGGTCAATACGAACGACGACACCACATTACCAGTTTTCGCACTCCGATGACTGAGGAGCAGTTCGACATCACGTTTCCCGTCCAATTACGCAAAGCAGGTTACTACACCGGTCTAGTTGGCAAGTGGGGAATCGGCAATGATATGCCAACTCAATATTACGACGACTTCCGAGGTTATCCAGGTCAGGGCGAATACTATCCCAAAGGAAAAAAAGACCAGCCCGGCGAACACCAAACAGCGAAGCTGGCACAAATAGCGGCCAATTTCATTTCGGAGGTCCCCGAGGACAAACCCTTCTGCTTGCAGATTTACACCAAAGCGGCCCACTGTCAGGACCAGGATGTCGAAGATCAATTCCCAGCGGATGTCAAATACGATTCTCTGTATGCGGACACCGCTCTTCCCCGTCCTGAATTATTGAACGACAAATACTTCCAGGCTCTCCCCGATTTTCTACAGAACTCTGAATCTCGCGTACGCTGGTATCGGCGTTTTGATACTCCCCAGAAATGGGAAAAATCAGTCAAGGATTACTACCGCTTGGTGAAAGGCATCGATGACCTCCTCGGAACAGTTCGCCAGCAACTGGCAGATTCTGGTCAGGCAGAGAATACAGTCATCATCTTTTCCTCCGACCACGGTTTCTATCTGGGAGAACGGGGACTCGCTGGCAAATGGTTCATGCATGAAGAATCCATTCGTATTCCGTTGATTGTTTACGACCCGCGTCAAACAGTAGCGGAACGAGGAAAAACATATGAAGAAATGGCCCTCAGTATCGATGTTTCTCCAACGATTATGCAGTTGGCGGGGGTCACCATTCCTGACGTGGTCCAGGGAAAAAGCCTGATACCTCTGATCCAGGGAAAACAAACCTCCTGGCGAGACGAATTTCTCTACGAGCATCGCTTTGAACACCCTGGGATTCCAAAATCGGAAGGAGTCCGCACTCAGGACTGGAAATACGTTCGATACACGGATATCGATCCAGTGCATGAAGAGCTATACAACCTGCAACGGGATCCCCTGGAAACCAGGAATCTGGCTAATGATGCCAATTACCAGGATCAACTGGAAACGATGCGTTCCAAATGGAAACAACTCAGCAACGACTTACAGTAGCGACATTCGCTTCTAATGTATTTCAAACAGTCTATTGAAAAGAACCCACCTGCGCCGGAAGGATGTTTCGATGGCCAATCACATACTCGCCCTGGATCAGGGAACGACCTCCAGTCGTGCGATTATCTTTGACGGTGAAGCGAATATCGTTGCCACTGGACAACGCGAATTCCGCCAGATCTATCCCTCCCCGGGTCATGTCGAACACGATCCTCTGGAAATCTGGGGCTCGCAGATCGAAGCGGCTCAGGAAGCCCTTCAGTTATCGGGACTCGATTCATCCGACATTGCAGGCATCGGAATTACCAACCAGCGTGAGACGGTCATTATCTGGGACAAGGCCACCGGTCAACCTGTGCATAATGCGATTGTCTGGCAAAGCCGAATTACGTCGTCCATTTGTGACAAATTGAAAGCAGATGGTTTAACGGAATTAGTCCAGCAGAAAACCGGATTGATTATCGACGCCTATTTCTCTGGCACTAAAATCCAATACATGCTCGACACTGTTCCCGGACTTCGTGAACGGGCCAATAAAGGGGAAGTCCTTTGTGGAACGGTCGATACCTTCCTCCTCTGGAATCTAACCGGGGGTGAGTTACACGTAACTGACCCTTCTAACGCCTGCCGGACCATGTTGTTCAACATCCATACACTCGACTGGGACGAAGAATTACTCAAGATTCTGAATATTCCCCGCGAGATTCTCCCCAAGGTTAAACCAACAAGCCATGTTTATGGAAACACACTCCCCCAACATTTCGGACGGTCGATCCCCGTCGCCTCTCTAGTCGGTGATCAGCAGGCGGCGACATTCGGTCAATGCTGTTTCGAAAAAGGAACGGCCAAGAATACTTATGGAACCGGTTGTTTCATGCTGATGAATACCGGCGATCAACCAGTTAAATCCAATAACGGCTTGCTCTCAACGGTTGCCTGGCAATTGGAAGATAAGGTCACCTACTGCCTGGAAGGTTCCATTTTCATCGCCGGGGCAGTCGTGCAATGGTTGCGGGACGAAATGAAATTCTTCGCCGATTCTCGCGAAGTCGAAGAACTTGCAAAGCAGGTAGAAGATACCGGTGGAGTTTATCTCGTTCCCGCCTTTGTAGGATTGGGAGCCCCCCATTGGGATCAGGATGCCCGAGGAACAATTGTGGGAATCACTCGAGGTACAAATCGTTCACATCTGGCCCGAGCGGCGCTCGAATCGATGGCCTATCAAACAGCCGATGTGCTGACAGCTATGTCCAACGACAGTGGAATCAATCTCAAGTTCCTTAAGGTGGATGGCGGGGCCTGTGCAAACAATATGCTGATGCAGTTCCAGGCCGATCTATTGGGTGTTACCGTACAGCGACCGCAAATTCTCGAGTCCACCGCACTGGGAGCTGCTTTCCTCGCCGGATTGGCGACAGGTGTCTGGAAAGATTTGCCCACGATTTCTAAGAGCTGGGCCCTCGACAAGGAATTCCAACCCCAAATGGAATCGGACAAGCGGGAACAACTGTATTCCGGCTGGAAAGAGGCGGTCCGCCGGACCCTCTCCGCAACCTGACCGGACCTCTCCGGGTCGGGATGGGCAAACTTGCCGACTCTTGATAAAATCCCGCCGCGAGACGGTTTGGCTCTGACCTTTCCTAAAAACCGAACCCTATCTCATTTCAATACAACGACTTACAATAATAGTACGCGTGCGAAGGATCGCTCGTTTTGGAAGCTGGATATCGAGTCAAACTGGACCTCTACTGCGGCCCACTGGATCTGCTGCTGTATCTGGTGCGCCGGAATGAAGTCGATATTCTCGAACTCCCCATCGCCGCGATCACCAATCAGTTCCTCGAATACCTCGAAGTGCTGATCATGATCGACATCGATGAGATTGGCGATTTTCTCGTTACGGCAAGCACCTTAATCGAATTGAAAAGCCGGCTTGTTCTCCCCCGCCCGGAAGAGCATCTCGATGAAGAAGAAACCGAAATCGAAGATGAAATGAGCAGTGCGCTCGTTCAACGGTTGCTTGAATACAAACGGTTCAAAGATGCTTCGCAACTCCTCCAGGAAAAGGCAGCCCTCTGGCAGGAACGCTACTCGCGTCTCAACAGCGAACGTCCTCGCCGAGGACGTAAACCGTCTGATGACTTAATCAAGGAAGTCGAACTGTGGGACCTCGTCTCCGCCTTGTCCCGATTGTTGCGCGTCAAACAAATCGACACGAAGTCGAAAATCAAATACGACGACACGCCCATTTCTGTCTTCATGGAGCGCATCCGTGACCGTGTAATTGCCGAAGGTGAAGTACGCTTCAGCGACTTCTTCGAAGGAATCAAAGACCGCTCCCGTATCACGGGGATCTTTCTCGCGATCCTCGAACTGTTACGCCATCACCAATTCCGCGCAAATCAACCTGTCGAGTATGGTGAAATCTGGATTCTGCCACCACTGGAAGGAACCGGCGAATTAGACGCCCCGCTCGAATCAAGTTTTGTAGAACCGGTGGCAGAAGATGAAGACGATAAAGAAGAACAACAACACGAAGAAAAGGCTGCCTAAATTAATAAATTTAAGCGCAGTCCATCTGTGTTAATCGGTGTCCATCTGTGGTTCTAAAAGAATCCCGATTTAACCTACAGATTCTTCAGGAAGAACTCGACAAAGTTCTTGTACATAATTCCGTCGATGTCTTCCTGCGAGTATCCTCGTTTTTCAAGAATACCGGCGATGTTTCCCAGGTCGTGAATCGTGCCGAGATCAGACGGGCATTGTTCTTTGCCGAAGCCACCGTCGAGGTCCGTTCCCAAACCGGAATGTTTCGTTGTGCCGAGGAGCTGGACAACGTAATCGATGTGATCGGCAACATTTTCCATCGTGACCATCGACGGATCGCTGACACCAATCTTCCAGTCAGTATGCAGCATCCAGTTATCAAAGGATGCGCCAATCATTCCCCCTCGTTCCGCCACGGCTTTGAATTGCTCGTCGGTGAACTGACGATCGCGGGGGACGAGCGTGCGTGAGTTTTGGTGACTGGCAATGAGCGGGCCTTCGTAGACGTCGAGCGCTTCCCAGAAGGATTGATCGGCCAGGTGCGTGGTGTCGAGCAGCATGCCGCACTCGTTCATCGCTTGCAAAAGTTCCTTGCCCCCCGGTTTCAAGCCCCCTTCGGAACCGGTTCCGAAACAATACGGGGCTTCCCCATAATGGCCCGGCCCCAGAAGACGAAGCCCTTCCGCATACCAATCGTGGATCTGTTCGGGATACAGAATTGGTGGGCTCCCTTCCATGCTGAGAATGAATCCAACGGGGGTCGATTCTGTCGGACCAGCTTCCCATTCTTCAACATGGCTTTTGAGGGTTGCCGCATCAGGAATTTCCCGAATGACTCCCCGTTTGCACATCGCCCGATAATAGGCAAGTTGCCCCATCGCCGATCCATACGCCGCTTCACGACTTTGGTAGTGTGAGAGCGGGCCATCTTTTCGATGTAACCGGGGAAGCAATGTGGAGATAGTAATGCCGACGCCCGCTTCTTTAAGCGCGGGCCAGGTGATGGTGGGTTCGCCCGGAACGATATTTTCAAACTGAGCTTCGAACTGGCGAAGTTCCTGCACCGACAACATCAAATTACGGTTCCATTCAACCGCATTCCAGGCCATATCCAGATGGGCATCAAAGATCAACATGCGAGAAATTTCTTTTACAGAAGTAGAAAAACGGGTGACAGGTTTACCATCATGAATGCTGGAACCAGTTTTCGCAAGCGTGCGCAATCATGCGAAAATTTAAGAATCTGGAGGAACTGCTGGCTTGTCCAGCAATGGGAGCACGACGGAAGTCACTTTGAATGATAACAAAGCTGTAGAACACTATGCGTGTCGAGCATCCGTTGAAACAGGCTACGCGGCGGCGGGTTCGGGGCCGATTTCGCGTGTGGAATCGCCGTCTCGGGCCTTGAGGTCGAACAGGCCGAAAATTTCCGAAGCGTTGAGCCCCATTGAGGCTTCTGTGTTTCCTTCGGCACCCAGAATGGAAATGAACAAATCCCGTTTTTCCTGTAACACGCGATCGATCTTTTCTTCAATCGTATCCTTACAGATGAACTTCGTGACGACCACCGGATTCTTCTGCCCAATCCGGTGTGCGCGGTTAATCGCCTGATCTTCAACAGCCGGGTTCCACCAGCGATCATACAAAAAGACGTAACCCGCGAATTGCAGGTTGAGCCCCACAGCACCTGTTCCGTAGCTCATCAACAGCAGATGGGCATTCGGATCCTCTTTGAACTTGGCGAGGATCGGTTCCCGATGTTTTGTGGGGACCCCTCCGTGATAAATGAGCGGGTTGAAATCCTGTGTCCGTTCCGCGAGCCAGTCGAGTGTTTTCGTCCACTGGCTGAACAAAATCGCTTTGCCCCCACTCGCAGAGATCTCTTCCATGTCGGCCCGTAAACGGTCCAGTTTGGCGCTTTCATTGGTAACCGGGTCAAAATTGGCGATCTGTTTCAGGCGGAGAACGAGTTCAAAGACATGCTGCACAGTGATTGAATCGCCCAAGTCATTCAATTGAATGACTCCTTCTTTCTCGGCCACTTTATAGGCATGTTGCTGAGCTCCTTCGAGTTCCAGCCAGGCAGGACGATCCAAGCGAGGCGGCATATCCAGGACCAAATCTTTGCAGCGGCGAAGAATATACTCGTCCGACAAACGGGATAGCTGCCGCAGGTCAGGTGTCCCTTTCGGAGGAATCACTTCCATAAACTCGAACAACGATGCCAATTCTTCGGCTCGGTTTTCAATCGGCGTACCGGTTAATGCCCAACTACGTTTTCGATTCACCCCCCGAGCTGTTGCAGCAGTGCGGGAATCACGATTTTTGATGCGTTGCGCTTCGTCCAAGACCAGTAAATCGAACTTCGGAGTAATTCCGTCCTGTTCCAGTTCTTCAAAGTCCCGGACAAGTAGTTCGTAATTCGCAAGATAGATTCCGGGTTTACTCATCTCCCAGATCATGCGTCGTCGGGCCGTATCTCCCGTCACAGTCGTGACGGGAAGTTCCTCCGCCCAGGTTGCAAATTCTCGCTGCCAGTTCGGGATCAACGGCTTGGGGCAGATGAGTAGCACTTTGCTGATTTGACCACTCCGTAGCAGTAAACGCATCGCCGTGATCGTCTGCATTGTTTTACCCAAACCCATTTCGTCAGCCAGTAAGGCTGATTTGCGGGAGAAGAGCCAGGCGATTCCCTCGTACTGGTAATCGAATGGTTCAAATGGCATCACCAGTTCTTGACCGGCCAACCAATTTTCAATGGGAGGTTGCAGCAGATAAAAGAGTCGATCCTGAATCGAGAGTGCATCCGAGGGAGGTTTGAGCCGAGTCTGTTTTTTCTTTTGCTCAACTCCCTCGTCATTCGTCACAGGAGGTTTGAGGGACCTAAGTTTACCCTTTTCAGGTGCATCAACTTCCGGTTTCGGCGGGACGAATTCGATCCCTTCGGGGAATGTTAACTTGAACGTTGGTAGCTTTGGTCTGTGGGGCTTCCAGCGGTTTTCAATCTGGACGCCAGTTACCAAATCAGACGAGATGATATCCATTCGAGGCTGGCGTACGAGTGCCCCGTTAATTCCCGAGAGAAAGATGTCAACCGGCATATCCAGCCCGGGCAGACTGACCGCTGGTGTGGGAAAGGCGGCAGCAAGTTGGGAGGAAAGATCGCTGGGTGTCGATGCAGGAAGAGTGGAAGCCGGGAAAAAGGTCGGCGAAGCGTGATCCGGTGAGTTCGCGGGCTGTTCAGTCATCTGTTCATTTCTGAAAAACAAATCACCACTGGCAGTCAGAAAAACAAGTCAGCACGGCGACAACAGTTATGCAGCGCGCTGTTTGTTCTGCTGGAGTGCTTCCTGCAACGCCTGCTTGACTCGCTCGAACGGTTCATACAGATCAGTTTCGTTCGAAACCAGATTTCCCAGTTCGTACAACACATCCCGGTCAGTCGGGTGTCGATCGTGAAAACGAACTTTTTGCTGACCCAGCCGCAGGCTGTCTGGACAGGCCGAAGCTTCTACCAATAACAATCCGATCGGCAAATCGACATGTTCACGCAAACCGAGAATCCGTTCGTCTTCAGTCAGTACCAGGTTTGGTTTGACGCCTGTCTTTTCGATCAACGTCTTGCCGATTAATTCATTATATAAATAGGGAACCAAAGTCGGTCCGAAGAGAACTTCCTGGGTGTGGTTCGGTCGGACCGGGGCGGTGCACTGAAACTCAAGAGGTCGGCCAAAATGGTTCGTTACCAACAGCCCGCCAACGTACCCGCGATCTTTCACCTCGATCGCGGCCAGGAATCCCAGATGCAGTTGCTTTTTAGTACTGCCAGCCGCCATACAGTTTCGTCCTTCTATTGCAGCCTAGGCTGCGGGTTCTCAATTCAATCGGTCGTTCATGTTGCCACACGCGGATGTTCCTCGTGCAGAGGTCTCATCGACCTTCAGAACCTGTAACTTGAATACCGTTGGACTTCTTTTCGTAATGGGAATCATCGGAAAAGTTTCCCTCCACCAACTCAGACTTGCATCTGTAAGTCTTTTTCGGACAATGGGTTGAGGGAACAATTAAAAATTGTCTTAGCTACGCATTTGTGAACCTGTTTTTCGTTAAGCTGGAGAAAACAAGCAGACCTTGTGGGTGGATAGAGGTTTGCAAAAAGTAAAACCGTAACTTGCTCTTTTTCAGGTGGAGCAAAATCATCCGCCACACTGCTGAAAGACCTCTTATGTCCGACTTTCCTCTACTAAATGCCAACCGAAATACGATAGCCGTCCACCAGGTGGAACAGTTTCGGACGTTGCTTGAGGAAATTTCCGCAACCAACCTGTTCTGGCAGAAAAAAATGGCAGACGTAAGTTGGGATCCGAAGCAGTTTCAATCGTTGGAAGACCTCGCTTCTTTTCCGCTCACCACGAAGCAGGAACTTGTCGCCGATCAGGCAGAACATGCCCCATATGGTTCGAATCTGACATATCCGCTGGAACGATACTCCCGGTTACACCAAACCTCAGGCACGACCGGCAAACCCATGCGCTGGCTCGATACACCGGAAAGTTGGAACTGGCTGATGCACTGCTGGGCACAGATCTTCAAATTGATCGGACTGCGACCGGAAGATCGATTTTTCTTCCCGTTTTCGTTTGGCCCATTCCTTGGTTTCTGGGCCGCGTTTGATGGAGCCAATCGGTTTGGCAATCTCTGTATCTCGGGCGGTGGCATGAGTAGCGAAGCCCGATTGCGGATGATGCTGGAACATCAGGCAACGCTGGTTTGTTGTACCCCCACCTATGGCATGCGATTGATTGAAATCGCCGAAGCCGAGAAGATTGACCTCCGTAATTCGGCCATTCGAGGATTAATCGTGGCGGGTGAACCGGGAGGTTGTCTGCCGGCGATTCGAGAACGACTGGAAGAGGGCTGGAATGCCCGAGTGTTCGATCACTGGGGAATGACGGAAATCGGCGCATTAGCCGTTGAAGAAGAACACTGTCCGAATAGCCTGACGATGCTGGAAACTGAATGCATGGTCGAGATTCTGGATCCGGTTTCTTTACAACCCGTTCCGACAGGTCAACCAGGCGAACTCATCATCACGAACCTGGGCCGATACGGTTCTCCATTAATTCGATATCGAACGGGGGACATTGTCGAAGTGGAAACGGAACCGCATCCGGAAGGACGATCTCTGCTCCGCTTAAAGCAGGGGATTCGAGGTCGCACCGATGACATGATCACGATCCGGGGAAACAACTTTTTTCCGACGGCCGTGGAAGAGATTCTGCGCGAGTACCCCGAAGTCATCGAATACCGAATGACTTTGATCTCTGAAAGAGCGATGTCACAACTCGACATCGAAATTGAACCGCAAGCCAGCCTTGAATCAGATGCCACTGACTGCTTGTTCGAAAACCTCAACAATATCCTGCGTGAACGGCTTAACTTCCAGCCTCGATTGAAACTCGTCCCCCCTGAATCGCTGCCTCGGTTTGAACTCAAGGGACGCCGATTCATTAAGAAATAGCGGGCTCGAAACGGGTTCGGAGACGGAAGAGCGAAGGTTCTGCTTTGGTTGTATTGTTCGGCGTACACCGGTATCCTTGCAGGACGGCTTATGCCTACTTCTCACGCAATCAACAACAAAGGGAACGATCGATGGAGACTACGAACGGCAAACTGAACCGGAAACTGCGTATGGGCCTCGTTGGCGGGGGCGCGGGATCTTTTATTGGACGGGTACACGCGACAGCCGCAG
>JAGQQC010000111.1 GCA_020426395.1 Planctomycetaceae bacterium | reverse complement strand
TTGGATGGTCCGGCGAACGCAGATGAAGGAGAAGGCGATTGATATGTTCAATCAGACGGTCGCCGTCAAGAACATTCAAAGCCTCGACAAATTCATCCGGGCCCACATGCTCGAATCGCAAAACTGGGATGAAAAGATCAGCCAGTTACTGAGCCACTTCACGGATCTTCGCGTCGCGCATACGGAATTATTACGAGCGAAACAGGCCCTGGAGTTGTTGTTGCCGATCGAACAGCGAGGAGAAAAATACCGGCAAAAGCTTGAAAAACTGAAGGGATATGAAGCCCAGGTGGCCGCGGCGGAGTCGTTCTTTCCACAATGGCGGTTACAGATACTAAAACCGCAATTGGAACATCTTCGTTCTCAACAGGCGGTTGCTGCGGAACAGACGAAACAACTCAAACTTCAGCTTGAACAAGTACGCGAGTCACGTCGGACAATTCAAAATGAACTGGACCGGGCCGGAGGAGACCGACTGAAAGAAATTCCCCGCTTGATTCAAACGGAACAGCGTCTGCTGGAACATAAACAAAAAACGTTTCAACGGTATTACACGAATCTGCGTGCCTGCGGCATCGATAAGCCGGTTTCTTCGCCCAAGCGGTTCACGGAAGTGCAGCAGCAATTACGGTCATTACAGAATGAAGTCTCAGTTGAAAATGACCAGTTGCAAGCACGTTACAACCAACAGCAATTCCTTAAATCGAATACCGATCAGAAACGGGCGGTTGAACAGGATGAGTTAACAGCTCTCCAAAAACGAAAGAGCAATTTACCGGAACGCTTTATCACGATCCGGAATGAAATGTGTAATGAGCTTGGTCTGAATCCGTCGGAACTTCCTTTTGGGGCGGAGTTGATTGCGGTCAAACTGGTTGAGCGAGAATGGTCCGCTTCAATTGAAATGGTTCTGAATTCACTCGCGCTTAGCTTACTGGTTCCGGAAAAATATTACCGACAAGTTCGACAGTACGTTGAGCATCATCGATTAACGGATGCGAATGGGCAGGGGCAGCGACTCGATTACTTATGCATCGGTCAATCAACGGAATCGGATGGAGATCGTCTGCAATCGAATTCCATTCTGCATAAACTGGAATTTCGTTCCCAACATCCGTTAACTCCCTGGATCCGCGACGAAATTCGTAAGCGTTTCAATTTCACCTGTTGCGATGATGTCGAAGAGTTCAACAATCTTCCATATCGCGCGATGACCCGGCATTGTCATGTCAAATTCAGCCCCGAACGACATCAGAAAGATGACCGGGATCATCGGAGAAACCCGCGTCATTTTGTGCTCGGATGGGATAACACGGAGAAGAAAAAGTTACTCGTCCGTCAGATAGGGGAGCTTGAACAAATTTCTGCCACACAGCATGAACAAATCAAGTTGACTCAATCCGAAATCGAGACTCAGCAAGGGCGTAGACAGGCTGCCGCGGACGTTCTTTTAACGACGGAATATGATGAAATCGATCTGCAACGACATCAACAGGAAATCGAACAACTTCAGGAAGAAAAGCGGCGTCTGGAAGAAGCGAATGACGTCGTCAAAGTCCTTAAGAAACGCCTGGTCGAAATCGAAAAAGAAGAACGGCAGCGGGATGAAGAATGTGATCAATCCATTCGGCAGGAAAACTCGATTTTACGGGACATCCAGGATGCCGAAAAACTGATTGGAAAGGCCGAGGCTACTCTCAATACATTGAAAGAGAGTGGTGAGTATGAAGTGCATGCGCAATCGTTCGAGGCGATTCGGGAGGAGGTCGGAGAGCCTTCTGCTCTCATTGATCAATTCGAACTACGAAGTAACACCTGGTTAAAAACAAAAACGAAAAAGGTTGAGCGCCTACGAGAACCGGTGGCGAATCTGCGTCATAAAATGACCGTCGCGATGGGAGCTTACTTGCGAGCCTTTCCAGAAGACTCGGCTGATCTCAGTGCAGATGAAACCTGCCTGGACAGTTTTCTCGGTTTGCTTGAGCAAGTACAAACAGAAGATCTGCCTCGCCACGAAAAACGATTCAAGGAACGGCTGAACGATCAAGTGACGAAGGAAGTCGCGTTCTTCAATTCGGCATTGCGGGGTGAAGAGCAGGAAATTCGAAAACGGATCCAACAGCTAAACCAGGGGTTAAACGGCGTCGATTATTCCCGGGGAACCTACATGCGTTTGATCGCGCAACCGGTGAATGATCGAGAGATCGCCCAATTTCGTAAACTGATTCTCGATTGCCTCGATAGTACGCTTGAGCATACGGAAGAGGCATACGAACAACGATTCTTCCGGATTAAGAAACTGGTTGAGCAGCTGGAAGACAAGGAACGCAAAACCTGGCGGTCGAAGGTAACCGACGTTCGTAACTGGTTCAACTTTATTGCAGAGGAAATCGATCGGGAGACTGGCGACTTACGACGATCCTATACGGGGAGTTCGGGGCAGTCAGGGGGAGAAAAAGCGAAACTTGCCTTTACTATTCTTGTCGCGGCACTCGCATATCAGTTTGAAATCGATCCAACCGGTATGACGGCAGGGCGTTTTCAGTTCGTCGTCATAGATGAAATGTTCTCCAAGGTGGACGATCAGAATGCAGAGTACGCTCTCAAGCTGTTCAAGCAGTTTGGCTTGCAATTACTTATTGTTGCTCCACTGGATGCAAAAGCCCGGGTAACGGAGTCATATGTTGATCGTTATCTACACGTGGTGAAAGACGAACAGACGAATCACTCTCAACTTTACAGCATGACCGCCCGCGAATACGACGAGATCGTACATCAAATCGCCACAACATCACCTCGGTCGGTCGCGTCGCAAAATTAATAATCAAATACAGAGTGACATGCGGACGGAGGGTAAGGGCCGATAGGGGCTTTTGCTAGTTCAAATCGTATTCATCATTTTCATATTTCTTGGCGTATTCTTGCCAGATCAAGGCGAAGTATCATGGCATTGCCTTCACCGGAAGATATTCGGAAGAAAGCAGACTCCGCTTATAAACGGTTCCTGAAGAAGTGGATTGCGGGTGAAGGGGGATCCTTTTTTCCCTGGCCAGTCAAAATCGCCAAAACTCTTGATTACGATAATTACAGCGAGATGATCGCGGCCAGTGAAAAACTGGAAAGTCATTCTAAGGAAGTGAAAGGTTGGGGATATTCTATCCAGAATAAAACAGTTCGAAGTCGCTCTCGAGGAACAAATCCAGTTCCGTCGAAAATCACGTTTGATACATTAGAAGACTTATTGCGGTTCATTGGTAAACAAAAAGAATTCGTAGCGGCCTCACAAGTTGCACGCCGCTTACGGGAATCCCATCCTGAGTTGGAACAGTGGCTGGTTGAGAACGTAAACCAGCTCCACAAGTATGCCGACAAAATAGACGATCTCTTGAAAGTGACTCGTTATTTTGCGGACCACATTAATCGTGATTTACATGTACGACAGTTACCCATAGAAGTCGACACGAAGTTTATTGAAAAGAATTTCTCCGTGCTGAGACTCTGGTTAGATCAGCTTTTTCCCTCCGCTGTGAAATATCCAACAGAAACAGACTTTGCACGCCGGTATGGTTTACGTGTCAGGCAACCACACCGAGCCATTCGATTCCTGGATGAGAATCTTCAGGTAGAGCTGGGAGTGCGGATTGAGGAATTATCGCTCCCGTTAGAAAGCTTGCAGTCGTTACCAGTCACAAATACTTACATCTTCATTGTGGAAAAAAGAGTGAACTTGAATTTGCTGCCCGCGATCAAAAGAGGGTTGGCAATCCGGGGAGAAGGCAATGCTGTTACCCGGTTACAATTACTCTCTTTTTTACACGAAAATCCCGGTTTTCTATTGGGGCGATATTGATGTCGAAGGTTTTCGAATTCTCTCCAATTTGCGAACGTTTTTCCCAGAAGTTCAAAGCCTACTAATGGATAGAGAAACGTTAGAGGCAAACAGACAAGGGATTGTGAGTGGGAACAATTCTTCTGTTGAACCTCCAGGAAAACTTACGGAAGAAGAACGAGAAACCTTTATCTATTGTCGAGACCAAAATTATCGTCTGGAACAGGAAAAAATTCCACAAGCTTACATCGAAGAACGATTGGCGAAGTTCATCAGTTCTTCATGCAAAAGTTCCGTTCAGTAGCTGAATTGGATTTGGCATAGTTACACTTAGAAGTACACATTAGAAGTGATCCCAAAACCCTCTGACGGTCGCATCACCCCTCGTTGAGAGGTTGGTGAACAGCCTGGCCGGGTTTCAGGATCGGTTCGCATCACATCCGTTTAACGTTGAATTTCATCTAGGGAGAATCTGATATGAGTATCGCAGAACATATCAAAAAATCGTTGATGGCACCGGAATATGTTGTGAATGCTTATCTGGCTGATTTATCCGACGAGGATTTGCTTTTACGTCCAGCCTCCGGAATCAATCCGATCAACTGGCAAGTTGGCCATCTGATTGCCTCGGAACACCAATTGGTTGAAGCGATCTGTCCAGGTAGCATGCCCGCATTGCCCGAAGACTTCACCCAGGTCTACGATCGGGAGAATGCCAGTTCAGAAGATACTTCTCACTATTTCTCCAAAGAAGATCTGCTGAAACTGATGCAGGAACAACGGGCTGCGACTTTAGCGGCTGCGGAAAGTTTGACGGATGAAGAGATGATGAAACCTGCACCGGAGCACTTGCAGCGAATCGGAGAAACCGTTGGGGCGATTTTCGCGATGCAGGGAACCCACTGGATGATGCACGCGGGTCAATGGGTTCTGGTACGTCGTCAGTTGGGTAAAGAGGTTGTCATCTGAGCAATGCTCTGGTGGAGAGAGTCTGATGAGCAGGGAGTTTTCCTTGCAGAGCGTTCTCCTTCTGGAGAAAGAATGAAAGAGTGTTAGGATTAGGAAAGGAGTTCCCATTTCGGGGACTCCTTTGATTGGGGCTATCGAATCAGATGCGGGGCAAGTTTTTGGGTCATTATTTCTGGTCTCCGTTAGTATCCCAGACGGTCGATTTTGTGCGTGATATGGTTTGAGGGTCACTCTCTTGAAGTGGTGTTCTTCAACCGACGATTTTTAATACCGGTTTATCATTATTCGCTTCATTGACTGATCGCAGCCCGGATTAATTCCGGGGTGCCGTTTCCCGCCTGACAGACTCGCCCACCTGAGAATCAAAATTCTTCTGCGGTACTTATTATGCGTTTATGCACCATAATCTTTGTGATGGTCAGTGTCGTGTCCATCATCTTTATTTCGGAAGCGGAAGCTCAATTATTCGGAGAACGAACTTTGGGGCAGCCGTTGACGAAACAGTCCAAAACGACAACGACCTCAACTGATGCTCCCGCTATTTCGGATAGCGCCCGTTTTTTGAGAGAGAATCGGGATGCACGTTCTTTCGTCGGAGCCGACTCGGGAGACTCAAGTGGTTTTGTCGGTCTTGAGCAGGGGACGACCGATGGCAATGCGCGAAGTGCTGTGCAGGATTTGCGCGTTGAGCGTAGCCAGGCGGCTCGGATTAATCGCCCTTTGCGAAATCCGAGGGCCAATCAGATGTATCACCCACGACTTACCTTGGGTTTTGAAGCTATTGCACCGGAGCCAGAGATTAAAAGTTCTGGCTTGAAGCGGACTCTGGCGTTGTCCACTCCCACTGCGTCCGTGGCTCCTTCGATTGAAGTCCTGTACTCTGACCGGACAGTGACTTTGCGGGGCCAGGTCCAGAATGATCGCCAGAAGATGTTATGTTCCCGTCTCCTGATGTTTGAGCCTGGCGTAGATGCTGTTCGTAACGAGCTCGAAGTGAACCCGGCACTTGACCTGATTCCGCCTGGTACGAATTGAGGGGAACCTGTCGAACCTGCTGCTCTTTCCAGGTTTGATAAGGAACGCTGCCCCCCGATTTTGACTGTTGGCTTCTCGCTAATTGCGACCGCATTTGTTCGAGCGATGCCCGTAGCTCCTGGATTTCTGCTTCCTGCGCAGTGACAGTCGAGTTCACCTGATCTTCCGTGCTGCTCGGCTTGAGAGCAGAGGTCTCTCGCGAGCTTTGATTCTGCTTTTCCGGTTCTGGATAATAAAACGATTCTCTCTGTTGGGTATCGAATTCCCAATCTAATTGTGGATCAGTCAGATGCCGGTTCATGAACCGTTCCGGAACGGTGATGGTTTCAGTTTGCATTTGTGCCGGTTCGGCGTGTTGCTGTTTTAATGTCGATGCGGAAGCGACTTCTTCAAATGAAGCCTGTTCAATATGACTGGCGGTCTTCTCTTCTTCGGTGGAAGCCGTTCTTCCCGTCAGGAAACCTTTGGGAATTCCGGGTAAGGTTTGCATTGTTGGGTCGGACATGACCGTTGCTCCCGTTTCATCCTCAAACCGGACGAGCAAGCTGATTTTTCGCGGTTCTCCCCCCACTTCTTCCCAGGGAACCCAGAAACTGTAGGAATGACCGAGAGCTGATTTACTGTAATGTTCTTCCAGACGATCAGCCTTGAAGACATACTTCCGATCAGGAATGGCATCGGCTCCAGGTCCCGTGTTGTCGAAAGCGTAAATGATGACATCCCCGTTGGCGCGAATCGGTTTCGTACCCTGGGAATCATAAAACATCACACGTCCGCCAAAACCACGGATCCCCTTCTGCTGACGCTGGTTGAGAATCGTATCTTTCCAGACAGCGACGAGCCGATCAGGGACCCGGATTTCATCGTCATCCATTTCCCAGGGAAAGGGTTTATCCAAATCAAATTTCATCGCCTGAGCTAA
The DNA here is from genome assembly GCA_020426395.1 of Planctomycetaceae bacterium. Taxonomy (GTDB): domain Bacteria; phylum Planctomycetota; class Planctomycetia; order Planctomycetales; family Planctomycetaceae; genus Polystyrenella. Next base: position 4,657 of record JAGQQC010000111.1, on the reverse strand, counting down.
CTGCAAGGAGGCGCAACCAGTCAGCATCGGTGGGGTCAGCACGAGCAGCAGGCAGGTTAATGTCAAATGACGGCAACTTTGCATTCTGGAGGGGACCTCATTTTCAGTAAACATTTTGCCGAAGTCTTTATTCCGAAACGGGTGTCACGTTCAGGTTACTGTAGAACCCACCCTGAAACCCGGTTGTGGTTGTTCCGAAACTTTTCTTATGAGAGGACACGCCACCCATCAGAGGGTTTCAGGATTATTTCTAGTTGCCGTTTTACTTTGTTTTTTTAGTTGCCGTTTTACGTTGCCACCAGGGAATTTGTTTCTTGTTGGAAACAACCGGCTGGATACCATCTGACATAACAGTCTGTTCCTGACGGAACACCTGGTCTTCCTGCATCAGCATGGGTTGAATGGCATCGGCAGGCGGAGCAACCGGCCCGGGGATGGGAGTCGGTTGCATTTCCAATGTTTGTGGAGGTGGCATCACTCCCCGGGGATCTTCATCCGGGAAAATGACTTGCAACTGACTATCCAGGTCACAACTTCCATCAATGCAGTAACCCATGTCATAATGCATCGCAGCAACATCGGCAGCACACCAATGCATCCGCGCTTCTTCCATCTGCTTGATGCGTTCCATGTCTTGTGGGTTATTGACAATATACGGAGTTAGAATGATCAACAGTTCGGTTCGTTTCACGGCCCGGGAATCAAACCGGAAGAGATCTCCCAGAATAGGAATATCAGCCAGATAAGGAACTCGGCGGGCAATTTTTGCCGTCGATTTGGTGATCAATCCACCCAGAATAATGGTCTCCCCGTTATCCGCACTGACTGTCGTAGAAGCGGTGGTGAGGTTGATTCGAGGGGAACGCAGAACCTCTCCATCGACCGATGTAGCAATCGGAATTCCGTCTGCTTCTGTACCCAGTTCGGATTTTTCTGCGTCGATTTCCATCACCACATTCCCTTCCGGGCTGATACGAGGGGTGACCGCGACAATCAATCCGACGTTTTCCAATTCGACCGTGTTTACCTGTCCGAACTGGTTCAAGGTTGTATTCACAATTCGAGGAACGCGTTCCCCGACCTGAATAAAGGCGGGTTGATTATCGAGCGTCATAATCTGCGGACGACTCAGGACGTCCAGTCGGCGCGATTCTTTGAGGGCCCGCACAAGAATGTTGATGTTTTCACTACCAGCCGAGAGGACCAAGCCACCAAAGCCGAGTTGACTATTGACCCGACCGACATCGAAGCTGGACAGAGCCTGCCCCGCTAGATCGCTCGACGTCGCCAGAGATTTGGTACTACCACTGTTCCCCAAAGGCTGGTTGTTGAAGTTAAATCCAGGTTGGTTCGTCGCTGACTGGATAATTTCTTCAGTAATGGTCGTTACGCCGTTTGCGTTCGTAATCTGTGTGGTGTTCGTCGTGGTAATGAGATCGCCCAGCAAGGAACGGTCAAAGAGCAGACTGTCCTGCAATCCAAGTTCGACACCGAATTCATCTGTGTCGTTCAGCGTAAGTTCGGCAATCAACACCTGGATCATCACCATCGGAGGCTGTTCGTCCAGTTGTTTGATCAAATCCAGAATCCGCTCATAATACTGGGGCGTGGCTGAGATGATAATGCTGTTGCTCACGTCCTCTGAAACGACGACGACTTCCCGTTCAATTTCCAGAAATCGGTTTGTCCCTTCATTGGCGGCATCACGCACTCGACGTTCGTCGCGCAAGTATTCGTTAATCGCTTCATAAACATCAAACGCCGGAGCGTTTCGTAACTTATAAACAGTCGTTTTGCGTTCCAGCACGTCTTTTGCATCAAGCCGGATTAATAAAGCTTCAATCAAGGCCAAGTCGCTGGCAGAACCAGAAGCGATGATGCTGTTGGTTCGTTCGTCGATAGAAAATCGTAACGGGATAAGAGATGTCTCTCCTGAAGAACCCGGTAATTGGGGACCCAATGCGATACCTGTCGTACTGGGGATCAAGGATCGCAACATTTGGATCAGCGACTGGGCGTCACCATTAATAATGCGAAAGACTTTGATTTGCGCCTGTTCGGTGGGTTCTCGATCGAGCTGATCAATCAACGCATCCAGTAATGGCAGACTTTCTTCCGGAGCGGAAATGATCAGCGTATTTGTGCGAGGGTCGGGAGTAATGCGAACATCTTCCAATGCTCCCGTTTTAATCAGTTTCTCTCCCTCGGCATCGACCGTTAACAATTCCAACGCCTTGGATTTACCTCCGGGGCCTTGTCCGCGTGCGGCGTCAATCGCCTGCTGGATGACGGTTGCCAAGTCGTTGGAGAGAGTATTCTTCAGCTTGTAAGTACGCACCTGATTGACCGCTTCACCACCCGGCATATCCAGTCGTTTCAAAAGTGCTGCGACCTGTAAAAGATCGCGCGGAGCCCCACGGACAATAAGGGAGTTTGTGCGGTTGTCCATGATCGCGCTGACGGTCGGAGACAGCCCTCCCTGAGGAGTGAAGAACTGTAATACAGATTGCATCGCCTGCGCGGCATTGGCATGTTCAAGGGGGAAGAGTTGCATTTCGGAATCGGGATCAACCGGCTGATCGAGTTGTTCAATCAACTGTTTCAACTCGTTAAACGCTTCTCCCCACCCAATCAGCAGGATGGCATTGGGTTTTACCAGGGCAGTTGCGAATGCACGTCCTTGGCGTCCACCAATGAGTTGTTCCGAAATTTGCGTCGTTAAAGCCTGCAAAGCTTGTCCGGAAATATGTTTCAGTGAGATCAACTCGATTTCCGGTTCCGCATCAATTGAAAGTTGTTCAATCTGCTCAATGATCCGGTTGATTTCTTCGACATCCTCGTCGCGCCCACGCAGAATAATCAAATCGAGATCATCCAACGTTTCGATCTGTACATTATTACTCAGCTCGTTCAAACGAGCGCGGAGCCGAGCTTCATCATCAATATCCATGTCCAGATCATTCGGATTTCCGGGGATCTGAAAGGTACTGTTGTTCGGATTCAATCCACCTTCATTTTGGAAATTGACTTGTTCAATATCATTTTTCTGTGGAGCAAATTTACTTTGTGGATCACCTTCTGGAATAGCCGGCTTTTCGGTTTTGCCTGGTTCTGCCCGGTAACCGCTCATGTACGCTTTGATGGCTTTACGAACGGTTTCAGGCTTGGAGTTGATCACCGGCACGACACTGACTTTGTCCGCTCCAATTTCGCTCGAGGTATCCAGCGAATGGACGAGTTCCGTCAGTTGGTCAACAAGCCCTTCGGCTCCCTTAATATGCAGTCGGTTTTGTTCCGACTGAAAATCAAAAGAGACAGTAGTGCCAGTACGGCTTTGAATTCGATAATGTCCTGCCGCTCCCGAAGGATCTTTCTGCAGCCGTTTTCGTAAAACCTGGACCACTTTCTGTTCCAGCCGGTCAATCGAGTGGTACCGGGGATAATACAGATCTTCCACCTGGCGGATTTCCAGAGGACGCGCCTCACGCGCAGCGGCTCCTGGGGCATTGATGAGCGTCGCTGTTTCGGCCAGCAGTTGAACTGAAGCGAGTTGTTGCTTCAGTTGATCATATTTTTGCGGACTGGCCAGAACGAGCAGTAAGCTGTTTTGGGGTTCGACGGTGACCTTGGCTCCAGTTTCACTTTCCAGAACTTTTTGTGCGATTTGCTGCGCGGCCAGTAACGAATCGGGACGGCAGCGGATTGTTTGCAATGACTGGTTGAGTAACTGGGCCGAATTAGGTTCCGGGTTGAATTTCCCAGGCGTGTCGGTCGAATTGGTCGACGTTTTTTTATCGACGTTCTCCAAAAGCTGGCTCACCAGTTGGTGAACTTCTTCCGGACCTTTAACCACAATAATTTTCTGATCGTCGATCGTACTGATTTCTACCTGATCCGCCTGGTCTTTTAAGAGGCCAGTCAGCAAGCTTTTAACATAGGCAGGAGACTGATGTTGCAGTCGGTAGACCTGAAAGTTCGACGAACTATTTTCGTTCTTCGATTCAATATCGAAACGCTGTTGTCCGGTTTGCGCATGGAGGAACGTCGTTCCAGTGAACAGGGAACCGATCACCAGCATCGTGCAAAGGGCTCGCACAGATTTCATCCTTGTTTAATCGTTTGAGACAGGCCCCGAAAGCCGGTCTTTCCTCCCAGTCTGATTCCAGTCACGGGATCGTGGCCAGAACGTTTTTCACAGACAGATATCTGACCGTGAAATCAGGTTTCAAACGAAAGGAAATGAACCATGCGCAACAGACTTCCACACATCCTTGCGAGGAAGAGCTTGTATAAAAATATTATTTGTTGCGCACGCTTTTCAGGGCGGGCTGATGAGAGAGAGGGCGGGATACTACGAGAACGAAAAACATGCATCAAGAGCAGTTATAGTTAAAAGTCCGTTTATGCGTCACGCTTTCATAAGAAAACGGAGGCTGGCGCAAGTCTGTACCCTCTGTTTTGTAAATCCTACACGCGAACGCTTGCGCCCATCAGGAAAGATTGAGGTGTCTCTCTCTTATTTAGGGTTTAATATTCACGGTGTAATACCCTGTGGCTGGCCAGAAGGAATCCGGTGAGGATGAGTCCAGGTTGCCACAATTAATTTCGTAGACATAAGCAGGCAGTAATTCGGCAACATGCAGCAGTACGGACTGGC
>JAGQQC010000110.1 GCA_020426395.1 Planctomycetaceae bacterium | reverse complement strand
CTGAGATGAATGATGACGAGGACGATGACTGGGATGACCCTGTCGAGGCTGACCCAAACGATGAGTCAGAAATGCCATGCCCCGATTGCGGTCGTCTGATTTATGATGATGTGGATGTCTGCCCTTACTGTGGTTACTTCATTCTCGATTCCGACCGGACTTATCCGTCGCTGCTGAATGCCACCTGGTTTCGCTGGCTGGGGTTGCTTGGTATTATTTTATTATTGATATCAATGATTTTGCCATTGTTCTTTTGATGGTAAGACTGTGTGATGCCCGCCTTCATCACTAATGATCGATTAATCCATGTAATCGCTTTCTCCCTGTGGTTTTTTGTCTTTTGGGCAGCATACCGAATTGGGGGTAAGCTAGGTTTCTGGTATTTCACGATCAACACGATGATCGCCTTGATTGGCTTGGTCATTTCACAGAAGGGAACGAACGTTGATTCACCCTGGTTCCATCGTTTAGAGAAAATTAGGGGTCTGTTTTTCCTGCGTTATTTTGGTGTCGTGATGTTGTCATTCATTTATCTCGTCTGGATTGCGCTAGGATAGGACCTATTCAGAATCACTGGTAAACAGGAGAAGAAACAATGGACGATGGCGGCGGCGACTGCGGAGGGGGAGACTTCGGGGGAGATTATGGTGGCGATTTTGGCGGAGATTCTGGTGACTCCTGCGGCGATCACGGTGCAGATTTCATCCCATTCTTCGGAATGGAATCTGGTCGACGACAGCAGGTGAAATGTCCTTTTTGCGGCGAAAAAGTGAAAGCAAATTCAATCACCTGTCCCCACTGTTCCGCTTTGCTACCGGAACGCGCTTCCATGGACGCGAATCAACTGAGCCAGACACTCAGCCTGATTGTCATCTGCATAGTTTTCATCGCCCTCGTGTTTGGCATGATATTTCTGAATTAGATTCGTCTGGAAGACATGTCGCGGCTTTTGTTGTCTTGGCTGGTTGTGTTATGTTGAAAGAGCACCCCACTCTCGAAACTTTCTCTCTTATCAGGAACTAGCCATGTCCCGCATTCTCTGTTCATTATCGCTTGTGGCCTTATTTGCCTTGCCCGCCATCACCTCGGTACAGGCTCAGGAAGATACCGTCCAAAAAATTGCCCGGTTTGAATACAAAGGGAAAGTTCAATACGGCCTTGTGAAGGGGGAAGCGATTCAGGCGATTGAAGGGGACATCTTTGGTGAGTGGAAACCTTCTGATTACCTCATCCTGTTGAAAGATGTGAAACTGCTCGTTCCGACTGAACCGAAGCAGATCTTTGCGATGGCGGGAAATTATAAAAGCCATCTGAGTGGTGAGATTCCGGAGAAGTTCAAAACGCCTCAACCTTTTTTGAAAACGTTCTCTTCCTTGCAGAGACAAGAAGGCAATATCGAATTGCCCGCCGGTTCCGACCCGGTTCACTATGAAGCCGAGATGGTGATTGTGATCGGCAAGGAATGCAAAAACGTTTCCAAAGAGGATGCCAAAGATTATGTCTTTGGGATTACCTGTGGGAATGATGTCAGCGCGCGTGATTGGCAGAAAAACGATGTCCAGTGGTGGCGAGCGAAAGCGACCGATACCTTCAGCCCTTGTGGTCCCTGGATTGCGACAGGGCTCAACTATGACGATTTGTTGATGACGCTTAAGTTAAACGGCAAAGTTGTCCAGGAAGAACGGACCAGCTTGCTGATTCACGATGTCGCCACAATGGTCAGCTTCATCAGCCAACATACAACCTTACATCCGGGTGACCTGATCTTCACTGGTACCCCGGGGAAAACAGACGTCATCAAATCGGGCGACGTCGTTGAAGTTGAAATCGAAGGGGTTGGAGTTTTGCGGAATAACGTTGTGGATGAATGATTGTGACTTGAGGAACTAGGTGAGGATTATTTTGAACCACGAAGACACGAAGACACAAAGATGAATAAAGATAGCGTCGCTCCGATACCCGAGAAACTGGAGCGACTTGCGGCATCGGTTATCGATGCGGCTTTTCAAGTTCATTATCAACTAGGACCAGGATTGCTAGAGTCGGTTTATCAAGCCTGTTTATGTTATGAACTTTCGAGGAGGAAGATCGAGTTCAAGCAAGAAGTTGTTTTGCCAGTTACATATAAGGGTCTTCGTATTTAAAGCGGGTTGAGAATAGATATTCTCGTCGAGGAATCGCTTGTTATCGAATTAAAATCCGTAGAGAAGATTCTTCCAATACATGAGGCACAGTTATTAACTTATCTGAAACTCACAAAAAGTCGTCTTGGTTTTATCTTTAATTTCAATGTAACGCGAATTAAGCAGGGGATTCGTCGAATTGCACTATAGTCGGTAATTCTCTTCTTTGTGCCTTCGTGTCTTCGTGGTTCAAAAAATTAATCTTCAATCAGAAACACGAGTAGCGATCTGGCGCCGTGGGCGCCGATGACGAGGGATTGTTCGATGTCGGCGGTTTTGGAGGGGCCGGAGATGAAGACGCCGAAGTGAGGGGATTGCCGGAACTCATCGGAGCCTAACCCGGTCCGGGGATAAGCTTCGTGCATGTTGTGTACGAGTTCACTGGCCTTTAGTACGATCACCACGTGCTGGGCGATGAAATAAAGCGCTTTATGTTTGACGGAGGCATCGGTTACCCAGATGGCACCGTTTTCCGCAACTGCAAACTCGCCTGGAACAATAGCGAAATCAATACCGGCGAGTTGATGAGGATCGTCGATCGCATTCAGATCGATGGTTTTATCTCCGGAGATTTCGATACCTGGAACGAGCGAACAGATTTGAGCTGCCTTGTTATAGAACGGTTCCTCGTGAAGTTTTGCCGAGACAGTAGCCAGATCGGGGACGACTTCTCCCCGGCCTCCGACGGCAGAAAGCATCGTCAGGAATTGTTCCGTTGGATTATCGAACTGAATCCAGTCCTGGTTCATGTCCGGTAGCGGAACAGAGGGGACGAGATGTTTGTTGATCGAGTTGAGAATTTTATCGCGCGAGGACATTACTTCTTTCGCTTCTTATACAGGTCGCGAAAACTTTCCCGGGGGGCTGTGGGTAAATCACGTTGTCGCCCCCAACCATTCAGCGGGTTGTAGATCATCCAGCGAGGCATCAGCCGTAGAGCAATGCGGGCGACCTTTCCTCCGAACGCATAGAGGCCCGGTCGCTGGAAGACTTGTGCCATCACCTTCATCGGAAATGTTTTCGTGAAGGGAAGGAGTCCGCGGACGCGAATTTCTTTTCGCCAGGTGAGCAGTTGATGATGCAGGTCGATTTTGACCGGACAGACATCGGTGCAGGAACCACACAAACTACAGGCATAAGGCAAGGTGGAATGGGCGGCAGCGTTATGCGCCGGCCCAAGAATGGAGCCAATGGGGCCGGGGACGGTCGCCTGATAACTGTGTCCGCCACTGCGCCGGTAGACCGGGCAGGTGTTCATACAAGCTCCGCAACGGATGCAACTGAGCGAACGGCGAAATTCGTCGCTGCCGAGGATATCACTGCGACCGTTATCGACCAGCACGATGTGCATCTCCCCACCCGGTTTGGGACCGTGGAAGTGGGAGGTATAAGTCGTGATGGGTTGACCGGTGGCCGAACGGGCCAGCAGGCGGGTGAAGAGGCTCAAGTATTCCGGAGCCGGAATCAGTTTCTCAATTCCCATGCAGGCGATATGCAGATTCGGGAGGGCGGTGCCGAGGTCAGCGTTTCCTTCATTCGTGCAGACGACAAAACCTCCTGTCGAAGCGATGCCAAAGTTGACTCCCGTGATACCGGCATCGGCGGCGAGGAAGTTTTCCCGCAGATGCTGTCGGGCCGCTTCCGTCAGATAACCGGGATCGCTTGCACCGGCGTCCGTTCCCAGATGTTCGTGGAAGACGTCACCCACTTCTTCTTTCTTGATGTGAATTGCGGGCAGCACGATATGACTGGGAGGTTCTTTACGCAACTGCACGATGCGCTCGCCAAGGTCAGTGTCGACCACTTCGATTCCCGCCGCTTCCAGGTGCGGGTTGAGGTGACATTCCTCGGTCAGCATCGATTTACTTTTGACAACTCGCTTTACTTCATGCTGTTGGAGAATACGGAGAACGATCTCGTTATGTTCGGCGGCATTGCTCGCCCAGTGGACATGGACTCCCATCGCCTGGGCGTTTTTTTCGAACTCTTCGAGATATTGCGCGAGGTGTGTGACCGTGTGCAATTTCACCTGGGAGGCGGTTTCGCGCAGTGTTTCCCATTCAGGGATTGCATGGGAGATATTGTCCCGCTTTTGCCGGACGAACCAGAGAGCCTGATCGTGCCACTTGGCTCGTTCTCCGTTGGCGACAAATTGATTCGCCAGTTGTGCATGTCCCCCCATCAGACGGACTCCTCTGATGAAGTGGTTGAAGCCGACGTTACTGGTTGTCGACCGGCGAGAATTTGGGCGACATGTAATACAGGCAGAGGTTTTGGTTTCCGCTGGTTTAAACCGTCAAGGTGCATCAGACAGGACATATCGCCGGCAGTGAGGACTTCCGTTCCGGCACTCGCATGATCGGCAAGGCGATCGTTCCCCATCATGCAGGAAACGGCTTCTTCATGGACCGCAAAGGTTCCGCCGAAGCCACAGCATTCATCCGCCCGGTTTAATTCAGCGAAGGAGATGCCTTCCATCGTTTCGAGGAGTTGTCGGGCTTTATTGAAATTGTCACCGACGGTTTCGCTGCTGCGGGCAAGTCGCAGTTCCCGTAAACCGTGACAACTTTGGTGTAAACCGACCTTGTAAGGAAAGCTCCCCTCGATCTTCTTGATTTTCAGAACGTCGGTGAGGAACTCGCAGAGTTCAAATGTCTTCGCCTGAAACTCTTGCAAACTATTCGAGAGGGGGAGCAGATCGGTGTAATGTTCGCGGACCATGGCGACGCAACTGCCCGAGGGGGCGACGACGAATTCATAGGGGGCGAAGATCTCGATCATTCGTTCGGCGAGCGGGACGGCCTCGGTTGTGCAACCCGTGTTCGCCATCGGTTGGCCACAGCAAGTTTGCGCTGTGGGAAATTCAACGTCGCAACCAAATCGTTCGAGTACTTCCAGCGTCGCCAGACCGACGTCGGGATAGAACTGATCGATGTAACAGGGAATAAAAAGACCAACGCGGGGCATGCAAGTTCAATATTATATGGTCAAGCTCAGAACAATGATTGAATGAGCGGGGTTGGGTGAGTTCAGAGCGGTAGGTCAGGCATTGCCTGACGAACTTTTTGTGCGACGAATGACACGGTTTGAAGGAACGACGTTCTCTACAGCCTGGTTACGTCGTTTCTTACCAATGGAACTGGTGCTTCCCTGGCTCGTTTCCATAACTTGTGTAGAACATCACTCTCGATGATAAGTCAGGCAATGCCTGACCTACGGTAACCCTATTATAGATGCCTGGCGACCGATTGCGAACCAGCCACCTCATTTCCGGGAAAATCGAGGCGAAATCAGGGCTCAAGACTCAATCTTCGTCTTCCTCGTCCTCGTCGTAATCATCATCTTCGTCGTCGTCTTCCTCGTCTGCTTCTTCCTCTTCGCGTTCTGCCCGCACATCCCGTTGTTTGTGGATCAGGTCGGTCAGATCTTCCAGTTTTTCGTCGAGCAGTTCCTGTCCATTCTCGAATTCAATCCCGGTGGTCACCGCCCAGAGGGGGATGTTGTCCCAGCGAGTTTTTTCGATTTTGACGAGATCCTTAAGTGTCGTAAGCAGATGCTTGCAACCCGCCTCTCGCGCCGACTCGGCGATGGCGTCGAGTTCTTCTTCGTGATAGTGGTGGTGGTCGGGAAAGGCCTGGAAGTAACCGATTTCCAACTCAAGGTTTTCCAACGATTCTCGAAAGGCCTCCGAGTTTCCAATACCGCAGAAAACAGCGACTGTCTCTTCTCTCAGTTTTTCCAGATCGATGGAGGCGCCTCGTGAGTTTATGAACCGCTCCGGGGGGAAAGAGACTTCCACGGCCAGCAGATCTTCTTCATCCTGGGTTAAAGCGGGGTCACGCAGAAGACGTTGTTGTTTCTGAACTTCTTCAACTTGCTCCTCAGTTGCCTGGTTAACACGGGTGAGTAGCACTTCACCAGATCGGCGCGGTTTAATCCGTCGGGATGTTCCCGTAACATTCCGCGGGGGAGTAGAAAATCGAAACCGAAGGGGGCGGACATATCTAATAACACAATGTCCAGATCGCGCGCGAGTCGACGATGTTGGAAGGCATCATCCAGTACGACGACATCGGCGTCAAATTCCGCAATCGCTTGTTGAACGGCTTCCACCCGATTCTTGTTCAGGATGTGAGGGATCCCCGGGCACAGTTTTTCCAGGACCAGCTTTTCATCATTCACATCATCTTCGAGTTGATGATATCCCCGACTGATGATGACGACGTCGTAACCTTCGCGATCAAACCAGTTGGCGACATAGGAGACGACGGGGGTCTTGCCGGTTCCCCCCGTGGTCAGGTTTCCGATACTGATGACGACACAATCGGTTTCGTGAGTTTTGAGCCATTTGATATCGTAGCTGAGATTACGAATCCAGATTATCGAACCGTAGATGAAGGAGCAGAAATAGAGCAAGCCGCGCGATAGCATCGCTCCGAGGCCGGTGGTCTCACCGGAAATCAATTTCCGAAATTTCGCCTCATCCATCAGGCAAGTCCGTTTTCAGAAGTTTGTATTAACCACGAAATACGTCGAGTCTTTCGTGGTTAATAAAATCTGTGTCCATCTGTGATTCAGGAGGGTCCGCAGAGTAGAAATGAAAATACCCGGCGTTTCAAAAAGAAAGCCGGGCATTCGTATCATCTCTATGAATTTCATTGTAACAAAATAATGTTACATGTCTTGTATTTTTTTACAAATTGCTTCGGCCATTTCCTGGGTTCCGACAGCGGTGGGGTCGTTGCGGTCCGGTTTGAGGTCGTAGGTGACATCTTTACCTTCTTCGATTACGGCAGCGACGGCATTGTCGAGTCGGGTGGCTGCGTCGTGTTCGCCCAGGTGATCCAGCATCATTTTACCGGAGAGAATCAAAGCAACCGGGTTCACTTTGTTTTGCCCTTTGTATTTGGGAGCCGAACCGTGGGTTGCCTCGAAGATCGCTCCCTCGGTGCCAATGTTGGCCCCAGGAGCGACACCCAGACCGCCGACGAGACCGGCACAAAGGTCGGACAGGATATCACCGTACAGGTTTTCGGTCAGGACGATGTCGTACAACTCGGGTTTCTGGACGAGCTGCATGCACATATTGTCGATGAGTCGTTCCATGTAAGTGATTTTGCCACCACAGTCCTGGGCATCAACCAGGGTACTGGGTTTGACACCTTCTTCAAGTTCATCCCATTCGAACTTGGCGTTATAAGCCTTGGCGACGGAACGGGTCGCGTCGTACCACAGGCCATCGGTGTACTTCATGATATTGGCTTTGCAGATTGAAGTGACCGAGGTCCGTTTGTTCTCAATGGCATATTTGAAGGCAGCTTCCGCAATGCGGCTGGTCCCTTCGATGGAAATCGGCTTGATGCTGACACCGGTTGTTTCCGGACTGGTGTTGATCTTTTTGCCGGTTGCCATTTCGTTGATTTTAGCCAGCAACTCGGAGGTGGCTGGTTTTCCTGCTTCGAATTCGACGCCGGCGTACAGGTCTTCGGTATTTTCGCGGACGACAACGAGATCGACTTTGACATCTTCAAAGAAGGTCCGGACACCTTTATAGGTTTTACAAGGACGGATGCAGGCATACAGTCCCAGTTCCTGACGCAGGTAGACGTTCACGGAGCGGAAGCCTTTGCCGATGGGGGTGGTAATCGGTGCTTTCAGCCCAACGCCGTTGGCTTTAATTGATTCGAGAACGCGCGGGGGAACTCCTCCCTCTGCCTCGATTACTTCGATGCCACACTCCTGAACATCCCAGTCAATTTTTACGCCGGTCGCATCAATACATTTGCGGGTCGCCTCGGCGATTTCCGGGCCGACGCCATCACCCGGGATCAAGGTAACTTTGTACATCATTTCCTCTGGTTATTGTTTGTCAAACAAGTGAATATGAGTTGTTATTGACGGTCATGTCGATTCAGGAGGCAACAGCCCCTATGAAAACAGCATTTTTCCTCGCGCGACGGTATCAGAACGACACCCTATTTGCAACCAACAGCCCTTTGGTCGCGGGTTTCGCGGGGGTTTACAAACCGGTTTTGATCGAATATGACTCGATAAAGCCTGAATATCTCCAGACCTTCCTCTCTATTGGGGAAGTGAAGATTCCTGGGCGATTCCAGTCCCGGCAAGCAAAGGTAGCAGTAGCGTGAAACGATTTGTGGACAATTATATTGAGCGACATTTGCACCCGGTTAATCGAGTGCTGCATCTGATCGGCGTTCCCCTGACCTTCGTCGTTTCCGTGATTTTTCTGGTCCAGGAGCAATACTGGGCCGCATTGGGGGCATTTATCGGAGGCTACATTTTGCAATTTGTCGGTCATGCCGTTGAAGGAAACGATGCCGGTGAGGTAGTTCTGGTAAAGAAGCTAGCTGGTAGGCCCTATGTCGAATTTGGTCCTCGTTCTCAATTTTATGGCACTGAAGGGACCAAAGAGTAACGATTAATCCGTCGATACTTCCTCTGCCGGTTGTGCCCGGCTTACCTATCCTTTGGGTTAATTCTGTCACGAAGAACGGTTTGATCCGGTCGATGTTACAGAATGCAGGTGTGATGTCTGTTGCGAATGATAGAACCTTTGCGTGCTCCGGTTCTATTTAGCCGTTTGGTTCAGTCCTCAGACTATCCTGATCACCCTGAGAGGTTCCTTTTCGTCTCCTGTGTGCAAATTCTGCCAAGGGAAGAGTCGAAAAGTGGGATAAGCTTCGCGCGCCGATATCCGCAGAACTGAACCGATTTCAGTTCTGCTTGAAATCAGGCAGGGGGAATTTTTCGATGAAGTCAAGCAAGGCAATCAACTGGTTGCTGATTTGCGTCATGTGCTGGACCACATTCGGTTGCAAAAGCGTGACGAAAAAAGAAGAAAAGCTGCATTACCTCGGCGACGAAGATCGCATGAAATATTACAAAGATGAGGTGACCAGCATCGAATACACGGAAGTTGCGCACAACATTCCGGAAGAAGTCAAATATACCCAGGAACCGCGCACGATCCGGGATCGGAAGCATGACGAAATCTGGGATTTGACGTTGGCCGAAGCGCTCCATCTTGCGCTCAAGAACAACCGGATTATCCGCACGGATGGTTCGTTCTTAAATGGTGCGGGTTCGTTGACCAGTCAAACTGCGAATTCGGTCTATGATCCGGCGATTCAGGAAACTGGTGTGCTCTTCGGTGGTCGTGGTGTGGAAGCGGCCCTGGCCGATTTTGATACGAACTTTACGACCAGTGTTTTGTGGGGACGCAATAACCAAATTGTGAACAGTCCCTTCTTCGGGGGTATTCCTGGAGGAAACCTGACTCAGGAATCGGCCACATTTCAGTCGGCGCTCAGTAAACAGTTCATGACGGGTGGCCGGTTTGTCTTACGGAACGACTGGGATTACACCGGCACGAATGCCTCCGGGCAGCTATTCCCCTCGGCTTACAGTGGTTCTGTGAGTGGGGAATTTCGACAGCCGTTGTGGGCCCGTTCGGGAACTGAGTACACGCGAATTGCAGGTCCGGCAACCGGTTTCAGTGGGGTAACCGGGGTCAGCCAGGGGGTTGTTATTGCCCGCATCAACAATGATATCACGGTCGCCGATTTTGAGCTGTCCATCATTAATCTGTTACGGGATGTGGAAACGGTTTACTGGCAATTGTATCTCGATTATCACCGGTATCATACGGTCGTGACTGCTCGGAACAGTGCACTTGAAACATGGCGCGTGGCAGATGCGAAACGCAAAATCGGGGGAACTCGAGGTTTCAAACTGGTTGATGAAGCTCAGGCTCTTGATCAATTGTTCCAACGTCGTTCCGATGCTTCTACCGCGCTCAGTGACTTGTACAGTCGCGAAATTCGTTTGCGTCGGTTGATTGGTTTGCCAGTCAACGATGGTCGGGTGATTCGTCCGGTGGACGAGCCGGTTGAGGCGGAGTTCATTCCTGATTGGTATGGAAACCTGGTCGATGCCCTCGTGAACCGGGTCGAAATTCGCAAACATAAATGGTCGCTCAAAAGTCTAGAACTCCAGCACAAAGCGGCACAAAGCCTGTTGAATCCACAGCTCGACTTTGTCTCCAGTTACCAGGTCAATGGTTTTGGCGACGAGTTGTGGGGGCTGGGAAGTGATAACGATGCGGCAGGAACTGCCAAAGGGCTTCGTTATGGTGTAGAGCGATTAACGCAGGGAGACGAGACCGGTTGGGGAGCTGGGTTCGAATTAAGTATCCCCATCGGATACCGTTCGGCCAAAGCCCAGGTTCGGAACTACGAACTGCGGATTGCCAAAGCTCGTGAACAACTTTCTGTTCTGGAAATGGAAGTCAGCCACGAATTAGCGGTGTCTATTCAGAATGTGCACCGCAACTATATTGCGGCCCGCGAAAACTTCTCTCGACGCAAAGCGGCCCGGCGGCGTGTCGAACTGTACGAGGCTGAAGTGGATGCCGATCTGTCTACGCTGGACCCGTTATTGCGTGCTCAGTCGAGTTTAGCTGATGCAGAAGTCGCCTTCTATTCGAGTCTGGTGGAATACAACCTGTCGCTACTCGATTTGCAATATCGCAAAGGAACCGTGTTGGATTACAACAATGTGTATCTCTCGGAAGGAAACTGGACTCCGGCGGCGTATCAGCAGGCCGTTCGACGTGCCTGGGCTCGTACCTATGCGTTTGATAATCCCATGTTGGATTCGGAACCTTCGGAATTCGTCTACGGAAACAGTCCACGCATGATCGATGTGGTGAAACCGGAATCCCGGACGGAGGAATCGGCTGCGGAAAGCGGAGTAGAAGTTGAAGGAAGCCAGCCTACGGAAGTTCCTGTGCCCCCGGCACCGGAGCCCCAGGTTCAAGCTCCGCTGGAAAACAAAACCAGCCAGCTTCATCGGGTGAGCCCGTTGGGAACAGAGATGCCGGAAGATTTCGGGCTGGATTTCTCCAAGGCCTTGGAGGAAACACCAAAGTTTGAACAAGTGCAATTTCTCTCGCAAGAACCCGCCAGAAATTCCAGACGACGTTCTACCGATATTCCTGATTTCGCAAGTGAATGACCTTTAAGTGAGTGGTTATCAGGAGTGGAAATCCCTGTTATTCACTTTTGGGTCCTTTAGGTTGGCCAAAGGGGAGCAACCCTTTGAAAGGGTTCCCCTTGAGCAAAGTCTGGGAGGGCTTCATCTGGGTTGCCAGTTGTTGGGTTAACCCTTTCTGAAACGATTCCTTGAAGACTCCCGCCAGTTTTTGAGAGTCGTAGGCGGATTCTCCTTGCA